>NZ_CALMQR010000023.1:0-18332 GCF_937871995.1 uncultured Citricoccus sp.
GCTGCCGCTTAGGCAGCCTGACCCACCCTGTCACCTATCGGTGCAGCAGTCCCGGACGCGAACGCGCGAAGAGACAGTCAGGCGCGCCGAAGCCTGTGCCGGATGGGGATCCTCAAGTGCCACAGCGTCGGTGAGCTGGGGTGCTGGTCAGCGTGGGATGGCACGGCTCCACCTGATGAGTTCAGTCGGCTTCCTCGTGGAGCAAGGAGTTGATGCTGAGGGAAGCAATCGGTGGATGCTCATCAATGTATGAAATCTCGACGTCATCGACATGTCCTCCTTCATGCCACAACATCACCAACGGCGAGAATTGAGCAGGGTCGGACGTCGAAGTATCAAAAACCAAGGGGTTCTCTGCTTGTGGCGGCAACCGCGGCGCCTGGGTCGCCACTGAAACCTCGAAACATTCCTGGCAATAGTCTTTGGGGCGCGTGGTGCAGCCAGTGAACTGCTGGCCAAGGATTGCGGCATAGTCGTCCCCCACTGCCGCAAGCTCCGCCAGGAGTCGAGCTTGAGCAAGGGTAGGGGGCCCCATTTGTGGTCGTTCCATTCGACTAATTCTCCTCCGTAGTCGATCCCGTTCGCGCCGAATCGTCGGTGCCACCCCCATCGACGTTTGACCCAGGCAGTGGGGCCTTGGCCGGCAGGACCAGGATTCGATGCTGCTGCCAGACTGGCCGCAGGACCATCCCCTTGCGCACGGTCTCGACGTCACTTGGCGGAGTAAGGAAGACACCTTCTGACATTCGTGCCGTTGGCTTCTGGATCTGACAGTGGATCAATGGTGGCACGGCTCGGGCAGCGCCCCGTATGCATCGTCTAGGTAACGGTGTGCCATGCGACCCACCCCTGGGTCGACCGTCATCGGCGTCGCGGTTCGGAATCGGCGACACATAGATCCGTGACTCACGGTGGTCATAGGCGTTGGACCAGCACCCTCTGTCCGGCCTCGCGAGGGTGGTCGGATGAGAAATGTGGCGGTAGAGGGTCTGCGGGGTGACGCTCAGTTTCTCGCCCAGTGCGCTGACGTTGGTGTCCGTCTGACCCATTGAGGCCATCGCCTCGAACGGCTGAGCGCATGGACGCCGCGGCGACTCGCTAGTGGTGTACTTTGCCCCAGTCCCATACGCGCGAGTGGGCCAATCGCGCCCGGTCCTCGGGTAGCAGCTTGTACGCAGCCCACCCGGACATCCCGACCAGCGTGGTGACCATGAGCCAGAACTCAATGGCCTCGCCCTTCGGGTCCGGGGCCCAGTCCTCGGGCGTGCCGACAGCCACCGCGTATTCCGGGTCCTCGGGGTCCACGACCACCTCTACGTCATCACCGACGGCGGTACCGTCGGGAACGTTCTCCGGGAACCCGAGCCACAGTTTCCGGCCCTCGAGGCTCACGTCGTACTCGTAGCCACCGCGGTACAACTGACGACCCGTCACGGTGACCTGGATGCGTGGGGCAGTTTCTACCAGGTGGCCGTAATAGGCCCGCGACTGCTGGTACCCGTCCTGCATGCCCCAGCCGAGAAGGGCGGCCAAGGCGCAGATGCCTACGACGAACCCCCGGCGTACCGTCACTGGCAGGCGGGGCGTGCGGTGTTGAGAGCTCGTCATCGGTGGAGCCTTCCTGCGAGATGCCATGCACCATCATTGTGCGGACTTGGCTTCCAGCAGTCGACGGCACAAAGGTCAGAGGCCATTTGCACGAACTGTCCGGAAGCCTGATGCCTCTGTCCGCAAAGAGTTCACAGAACGAGGGAGTCGGAGCCATTAGTGCGGCAGCGGGTTCAGTTTCGGGTAGCGTGCGCGCAGCGCGTCCTGGTCGTCCTCATCCCACTCCTGACCTGCGGGCTCCGTCGCCGTTTCCAGTCCCGGATGGGAGGGATAGTCGGTAAAGATCTCCCGGCCGGTGGCCTCCACGTAGGCGTCCATCGCGGCGTAGGACAGCAGCTCCGCCTCGCCGACCTGGCCGGTGTTTTCTAGGCGGCCATCGGCCACGGCCTGGGGGTCGGCCGGTACGGCCTCGAAGTAGTCCTGGCCCTGGGCGATGACCCAACTGCGGAAGTCCGTGAAGCAGTCATCCGAACACCCGCCCATCAACAGGTACGCCGCGCCCCACAAATCCCACGAGTACAGCTCCTGCTGGTGGGCCGCGAACGCCACGTCGAACGCGGCGATCTCCTGGGCCGGAAGACCCGCGAGGATGGTGGTCAGGTTCTCGGTCTGGTCCTCGACGCTGGCACCGGCCGATGGCCCAGACTGGTCAATGAGTTGCCAAAAACGGTCATCGCCCATCGCCGCAACCGTGGGCAACTCCGTCGGCCCCCCCGCCCCCTCCCCGCCGTTGGGCGCTGCCGGGGAGGCGTCGGTGATGTAGGCGAAATCCTCCGCGCCCTGGCCTTGGCTGTCGGCGCCGTCGCCGCATCCGGTCAGCGCGATGCACAGCATCACGCCGAGTGCGACGCCCGTAAGAGGCTTTCTCACGCGGGCTCCTGTCCTGAATGCTCAGCACGGTCATCGCGGGGGCGCGTGGTGATCTGGCGTCGTGGCGGGACGTGCTGGCAGATCTGGTCTACGGCGCGATCCCCGCCCTTCAGCGCGACCGTGGGCACTTCGATGACCTCGCCGTTGAGGCCCGCGATGGTGGTCTGGACATCGTCCGGGTCCGAGGCGTCCTGTTCCACCGCGGCGACCTGGTCCCAGGCCAGCGACCGCCGGAATTGACCGTCGGTGATCAGCACCCCGTCATCGCCCACGATGAGCTTCAGGCCCTTGGGCGCGCCGGCCAGTCGCGCGAACAGCTTGACAGGGTAGACCGTCCCGGTGACATCCGGGCCCGGCTGGGGGCCCATCACCGGTGCGACCAGGCCCGGGGTGCCCGGCTCGGGCTCCTCGGCGTGGTCTTGGTCCGGGACCCCGACGGCGAGGGTGGAGTCCAGGTCGGCCAGCCAGGCTCGCACGTCCTCGTCGGTCACTGCGCGCACGGCTGCCCCCAGGTCTTCCAGGGCTGGTTGCGGCGCCTGCAGGAATGCTGCTTCGGCGGCCTCGAAGAGCTCGACGGTCTCGTGGTGGGGGTCCTCGAGTTGGTCCTGGACCTCCTGGTGGGCCGCCTGCCGGTCGGCGTCCGTCACGCCGTGGTCCCGCAGTTCGCGCAGGATACCCAGGATCCCCTCGGCCGCCTGACGCAACGAGGACTGCGCGGTCCGCACGATGATCACCGCCACCCCGGATCGCGGTTGTAGCGCCTGGCCGGCCTCGATGTCGTAGACCACCCCGGCGTCCCGGCGCAGCTGGCGGAAGGTGCGGCGGCGCAGTGTCCCGAGCACCAGCCGAGCCACCGGGTCCACCTCGGCGGACATCCCTGGCACCTGGAAGGACAACACCAGGTCCTCACCACCGGTGGTGTACTCCCCGGGCAAGACCAATGGCACGGGATCGAACTCCGGCACGGAGCGACGGGCACCCTCGGGCAGGGGGAGCTGCAAACCGGCCGGGGGTTCACCCGTGAGGACCAGCAAGGCGTTGCCGCGGGTGAAATACTCCCGGGCAAAGGAACGGATCTCGGCATCGGTCAGCTTCTCGATGAACCGCGACGACACCCCGGCCAGCCCCGGCCCGCGCAGTCCGTAACGGACCGTCAGCGCCTCGGCCACGGCCGGTTCCCCCAGCGCCGAGACGTCGCCTTCTGCCGCGAGGATCCTCTTCTCGTGCTCGATCCGGGCCGAGGGCAGGGAACCGTCGGCCAGCTCGGAGATCCCCTGGCACAAAGACCGCAGTTGACGGGCTACCTTCTCGGGTGTCCCTTCCACTTGGAAGGTGGTGGTGAGCATGCCGGAGCTGCCGTTGACGTCCGGGTCCAGGTCCTCGACCTCGACGAAGGCCAGGTGCTCTACCAGGTGTCCCGTGCCCAGAGTGTGGAAGGCCTCGTCCACCGCACCGGCGCGGAAGACCAGATCCGCCCGCAGCCGGCCCGGCAGGGCCCGCCAGTGGACCTCCACGCCATCGATCTCGGTGATGGTCGGTGCAGCGCTCATGTCGTCCCTCGGGCGTCGCGGCCACTGTCCAGTGGCCAAATCAGTGGTCGAGAACAGGGCGCCTCGAAACCGTGGTGTGCACCGAATGTACCCGGCGCCAGGACCCTCAAGGCGCATCCTGCCGTGTCAGGGCCTCGTGGCGCACGAAGGACGAGATTCTGAGCCACCCGCAGCCGTGATTCCTCGGAGCCCCCTATTAGCGGCCACAGCCTTACGCCTGCTCGCCAGTTGCTTCCCCGGTCCCTGTGCAGGTTATTTCCGTGCCAACCGAAAACCGCTCCTTGACCACTCGGCGTCCTACAACTGGTCCAAGGGCGCGTTCTGCAACACGCGCGCCATAGACAGCCTCCCGCACGGGGATCCTCGTTTAGGACGGCGCCGGTGATTCGCATGCGACGATGAGTCGCACTGGAACGGGATTATGGGGGCGAGCATGGGCGCGGACGGCATTTGGCAGTGGATCTGCGGCGGCCTTGGTGCGACTGTCCTGATCGCGGGCCTGGTCCAACTTGTGCAAGGAGCCCTGCTTGGCTGGGCTGCCGTCATCGCAGCCGTGCTGCTGTTGTTCGGCGTTCTGGTGTGGCGTCGATGGCCGATGCGTTACCGCTGGGGCCGCTTCATGCGGGTCTGCGGCGTGTACATCGGATCCATCTGGTTCATCGCCCTGATGCTTGGGGTACTCGGCTGGGGTGGTGAGTTCTCCTGGGCAGCATGGGGTGCAGGCATCGGAGTCGCTACTCTCACCGTCTGGGGTGCGGACCCGGGTTCCCGGTCAGCGGGCGGCGGAACAGGCGCCGCGACCGGTCAGGAATCGGCCCGGCAGACAACGGAATCCTGAGCGTCGCACTAGACGATCCTTTGATGGGAAGCCCGGAGACCGGGACGGGTAGCTTTGACCTTTTCGAACTGACGGCCTGGGGCCCGGTCAGCCACACTCACGCCGACATAGTCGATTGCCTGTCCAACCAATTCTGTGACCCGTCCTCGCGAAAGCGTCCAAGTGCGGGCTTGAGCCGTCAGAGATGAACTGTTGTTATCGAGACAGCGTCCAGTCATGTGTCCGAAGCTCATGCAACGATGGGCCCGTGGCTAACGATCAGAACCCTGCCCCGAAGGTCTTCATCAGCCATGGGTCGGAAGACAAGGAGCGTTTTGTAGAAGCCTTCGCCCAAGAGCTTCGCGCAAATGGGATCGAGGCATGGTACGACCGGTGGGAGATCGGTCCGGGCGACTCCATGGTGCAGCGTATTTTCGACGAGGGCATTGGCCAGGCCCAAGCGGTGATCATCGTGCTGTCACATACAAGTGTGGTTAAGCCTTGGGTGAGGGCGGAGCTAGAAACTGCTGTCGTGCAGAGGATCACAAAAGCGGGGATCCAGCTGATTCCGGTAGTCATTGATCAGGACACGGACGTTCCGGTGGCCTTGAGGAGTCTTCGCTGGATTTCAGCTGAGGCCCTCGACGTTCCGAAGGCTGCTGCCGAAGTTGTGGATCACTTGTTCAATGTGACCCGTAAGCCTCTGCTGGGGAAGCCTCCTGCCTACCTGACGACGAAGCTGAACCTGTTGGACAATGCGGTCGACGATACGGTCCTAAACATCATTTTGGAGACCTTCGCAGAGTTGGGCCCAAGGGTAGTGATCCGCAGTATTTTGATCGAAGAGAAGGCTTCAAGGCTGGGCATCTCGGCTGAAGCGGTCCGCGATTCGATCTATGTCCTCCATCGGTCAGGGAAGGTGAAGGGGAACCTTTTTGCGGGCGGGACCTGGATGCTTAATGGGGTGTCACTGTGGGTGTGGCTGCAGTACGCGACCACTCGCGGTCTGGATCTCGATGCCTTCCGCGCCAGCATCCTTGCTGATGTGGTCAATACCGGAACCCGGGAGATCGACCCCGAGCGCTTTGAAGCACCGGCGCAGGTGATTTCCGCATTGCTGGATGAGTTTCAGGGCCGGGGCCTACTCAAATTCAGTCAGGTCGCGAGTGGGCGCATAATCATCACCCAGGTGTCACCCCTTGCTAAGCGTGCGCTTGCTCAACTGACCTCGTGATAGCCCCCGCGTGTCCGCTGAAAAGCCATTCGGCGGCTCCAGCAGCGTCCCTCCGGCTTGGGAAGGGCGGGCACGGAGGGCCACCGATGACAGAGTGGAAGGGGCCGGGAACTATGTAGTTCCCGGCCCCTTCGGTCACCCGCTACTTCTTGCGGGTCTGGGCGAGAGCGCTAGCAGCAACGCTCTTGGCTGCCTTTGAGCCATTCCCCGAGAGGATCTTGGCTGCCTTCGATGCCACAGACTTGGAGGTCTGCTTGGGGTTCCCTCCGCGCCTAGCCACGACGACCACCGCCGAGGTAGAAGCGGCCGGGGCGACCGGGGAAATCCGGGCGGGGGTTGATGGGACGAAGTGGACGGGGGATGCCCGGAACCGGGCGGCGGCTGGCGATCAACGCCATCACCTCATTCTGTATCGATGGAACTTGCTTGCGCGGTCATCGATGCAGGCTTTGCATTCTGGGACACGCGGACCTCAGGGTTTGGAGGTCCATCCACCAGAGAGTTAGAGTCTCAGTAATTCTCCCCAGAATTGACTTCGACCCCGCCTTCAGCATTCCCCCGCTGGCTGCGGGGTTGCTGTCGTTAACTACACGCTTGTCATTCTACTGTGACTCGCGGACGAACTGCTGGTCTGATCAGGTTCATCCCTAGTCACAGCGTCCATCATGGCTGGTAGTACAGACTTTCGGCAACAACGTTATCCACAGGGGTTGTGGACAGAGACGTGTGGCGCATTTAGAGATGGAAGCACGCGGGCTGGCGCTAGCCTGCGCTATCCGGAAATGCATGAATCGGACCGTAAATCAAGCACTGTCGCTTTTCGTGGTGCCGTCCACAGGTGTTGTGCGCTGCTCATCCACGTGAAAAGCCTTCGAAAAACAATTCTTGAAGCCCGACCTTTCGGGCGTGTCGTGAGAGTATTTCGCCAAGCTCAGCTTGTGCGGTTAATCGGTCGGCGCCAGCCCTAGAGCACATTTGCTAACGGACTTTACGTCGGCCTGAAACGCTGGCTGGTCGTGACAGCCGAGCTGCTGACTGAGGATTCGATAATGCCTCGGTCGCTGGGGTGAGACACTCCTTCCGGGACTACCGGATGGTGGTCGAAGGCACCATCCACCGGTACTGGACCGGGATCCCCTTGCGGACGGCATCCAGGAACTGGCTGGCGTCTCCCCGGCATGCCGTACACCCGCACCTCGCGCGGTTCTTGGCTATCCCTAGGGCAGGCCCCTGGCGGATCCGGGCCGGGCTCTCAGTAATTCGCGTGTGGCGGGTCGTCCCGAGTGTTGCGCTCGTTAGAGAAGAACAGAAGTGCAACACCGCCGGCCCCGATGGCCCCCAGGAGGAAGAAGATCCAGTCCTGGAAGATGAAGCCGCTCAGAAAAATCACCAGCATCACGGCTGCGCCGATGCTGCACACCATGCGGGACCGTTGCCGGATGGTCATGTCCTGGAGCCTCTTCATGCGCCACATCGTCCCATCCGGGTATTCCCCGTGGCCATCCTTCGCCTAGGGCGGCCGACCCATTCACCGTGTCCGGGCAGATCGAGGCATGGGTCCGGGCCCCTCGGTTTCCGCCGTCCCATCTAACGATCCCTGACCAGGACATGAACTGCTTCCGAGCTGCTGGCTTCATGCCTCGGGTGGATGTTGCGTTATGCCCGCCGGGATAGCCTCGGGGCATGGGACCTGTGGCGGAGGGGAACACTGTGGGTAGGCGACCGGGCAAGTTTCTACGGGTGGCGTTCGCTGCGGCCGTGATCTCGGGGTGCCTGGCGGGGTGTTCGCAGGCCCCGACCTCGACGATCGTGACGGACTCGGGTGAAGAGAAGACCATCAGTTGGGCGGATTACCCCGGGCATGCCGGCACCGATGCCGAAGACGTCCTTGCCGCCCCCACCCCGGAGCAGACCGAGCGCCGGGCGCAGGCGATCATGGGTGAGATCGAGGCGGTGTTGAGTCGGGACTATGGGTTCTCGTGGAGCGCCGATGGGGATGCGACCGGGTGGTATCCCCAGACTGGGAACGGGTACGGAGGTGAGTCCCTTCTGGTGACCTACAACTCCCAGTCCCGCGTCAGCGATGGCGTGCCGGAGGGGCCCGATGCCTGGCGAGAGGTCCTGGCCGACATCGACGGTGTATTGGCCGGGCACGGGCTGGGCCCGGTGGTCCTGGAGCACGAGTCCTCCCCGTACCTTGATGACGCCCGGTGGCAGGAGGAGCTGCACCAGCGTTTCGGCACGACCAATCCCGATGAGTACTGGGAGTGGAACGCCACCTCCTACAGCGACTCCCAATGGCTGAACGTGACCCTGACAGATACCACCAAGGACGCCACCGGTCACGCCGCTGACGAGGCCCGCGAGTATGGCTGGCCCCTGCGTGCGGTGGGCCTGTCCTTCGGTGCCACCACCGTCCCGGCAGAGCAACGCGACGAGTTCCGGCGCGCCTTGGAACCCTTCGAAGGCCTGGACAAGCCCGAGTCCACTACCTCGGATTGAGCGCACGGACACTTACAGCTGACGCGTCGAGCATCGCGGCAACTCGGGATACGACTGGATGACCGGCAGGAGGGCCCATGGCTGACTGGGAGATCGACGTTCCGGAGGATGCGCCGGAGCGCGACCCGTCCGTCGAGGCGATTGAAGTTCGGCTCGCAGCAAGCTCGGAGCGGGCGGTGACGGCCCAAGAGGCCATGCGTGCGGCCGAACGAGAACTGTCTTCCCTGGTGAAAGAGGCGATAACCGCCGGGATCGCGGTGACCAAGGTAGCGGCCCTGGCACGGGTGACCACCGACGATATCCACCGCGTCCTGGAGAAGGGGAGCCTCTACTGATCGGTCTGACGTGAAGGACCCATCGAGGCTGTGTCCGGTTGTGGATCGTCTTGCGGAGCGCATTTGTCGATGTGCGGCCGGCTGACTATCGGGTCCAGGTGTCTATCTGGCCGACTCGGCGGTGTGGAACCTCCGCCGCGGCTCGGGTGCCGACCCGGGCGCCGTGCAGCGTGAACCCCAGGATTGCCCCGCAGCCGACGAGCACGGAGATGACGACCACCGGCATGGGCACCGGCAGCAGCGCGACCAGTCCGCTAACCATGGCGGCGCATCCGGCAAGAGTCGTAGGGCGTTTGGCGCGTATGTGGGCGGCCAGCCATGCCTCCTCGCTGGCCATCGTGCTGGGCAGGCGGATACCCACGAACTGGTTCCTCTTCAACCGCCCGGAAGCGGCGGCACGGGCCATCCACCAGAGGAGAACACCGGACCCCACCATCACGACGAACAGCACAATCCTCGACACCAGTTCGTCATTCATCGTCGCGAGCCTATCCGAGCGCGGCGCACGTCCGCGCCCTGGGCGCCCTGAGTGTGGGGTAAGGCGAAGGCCCCAGCCGAAGGGGTGGCTGGGGCCTTCTGTCATCATCACTCACACCTTGATGAGGTGCTTTTGACGGTAGCGATCGAGGCTGGTCACGGGCGGTAGTGGCGGGGGGCGGCCATCCCTGAGCGAGACGGTGGTCCAATCGCCTGGTCGTAGCACGCCGTCCGCTAGGTCCCGGGTTGTTGGCGGATACCTACAGGGGTCCGTGACTCCGGGCGGCCGAGTGCTTACCGTCCCGTGGTGCGCGGCGCGGGGCGCAGGTAATCCGTGAGGAAACCGCCCAGCAGGCCCGTCCCCACGATCACCAGGGCCGGCCACAGTGTGACCGGTCCGGTGAGGACCTTGATGTCGAAGCCTGTCAGGGGTTTGAGTGCCAGGCTGGCCAGGCCGTAGGCGATGGCCAGCAGGACCGCGACGGCGACCACGCGCTGGCCTCGGTTGCGCCGCTTGACCGCAGGGAAGCTCTCGGCGTACTGCTCGGCGGGGCCGAACTCGGCCTCCGCGGAAACGCCGGTGGCCGCGGTGTGGGTGCGCACCTCCTCGATTGCCTCGACGATCTGGGATTCCGGCAGACCGCGTTGACGCAGGTTGAAGGCCAGATCGTGTTCGTAGCTCATGAAGGATCCTGTCGGGTGGTGCGGAGGGTGGTGAGGGTCTGGCCCATGTGGTTCCACGCGGTGTGGGCCCGGTCGAGTTCTTCGGCTCCAAGTGGTGTTAGGGAGAAGACCTTGCGACCCGGTCCGGTCTCATCGTGTTCCCATTGGTGGTCCACCAGAGCCTGGTCCTCGAGGCGTCGGAGCAGGGGATACAGGGTGCCACCCTTGATCCTGGGGAAGCCGTTGTCGCGCAAGACCTCGATCAGGGCGTACCCATGGCGCGGTCCGGCGTGGAGCAATGCCAGCACCGCCTGGGGTAGCGCGGCCCGGGTGATCTCCGCGGACCAATCGATCGCGGTCATGCTAGATAGTAACACTATCTAGATATTCTTGGCGTGCGAGGTGGGCTGCGTGACTGGCCCGGTTTGGCCGGTGTCGCATCCAACAGTCGACGGAACCAATGCCAACCGCTGTCGCACCTATTTACCAGGGACGGGTGCCGAGACCCCACCGCAAAGGGATCCCCAAGTGCCACAGCGTCGGTGAGGTGGCTGCCTGCCAGATGCGGATTGCACGCGCCAACTGAGAAGTTCAAGCGGAGCTGTGACTAGTCTGCGTGCGCTCAAGTGATGGACCCGGTCCATGCCTGCTAGTTCTCGGCGGACTAGCAGGCTGCCTCGGCCTGTGGGCTCTGGCCCTTCTGACGTGGCTGTTTTACAGTAAGCGCACCACTCGGTGCGACGTTGTCATGGTCTGAGGGGAACGCGTTACCTGGTCTGACTCGCCCCCCGATTTTGGAGGAATCACTGTGGCAAGCCCCAAGGTCAGGTCCGGATCCGCCGCCGTTGATCGGCGTGCTCCGCGGAGGGCATCCGGGTTGAGCAGGATCCTGGTTGTGCTGTTCCTGGTCTTCGGGGCAGCCACCCTGTTCGTGGTCGCTGGGGCCATCTGGGGTACCACGGAGAACTCGCCGTACTCGCCTGCCGACCTCCTGTTCTGGCTGGCCGTGCCCTTGGCAATGGTCACGGGGTTAATGGGTTGGATGCTGCGACGGCAGAAGCGCGCGCTGGGCTACCTCTCCTAGCAGTTTTCGCAGTGAGGCCTAGCTGCATAGGCGGCGGACATTGCCCGCAAGTGGATCCCTTGGCGGGAAGCCGCGGGGATCACCCGTAGTCAACCGTAGGATTTGGCCATGAGAAATGCGCGATGGTCGAGTGCTGCGCTGCGACGTGGCACCGCAGTTTTGTCGGCTGGCAGGGAGGCCGGGGACGTCGCGCCTGTTGCTGGGGGTGTGCGGCCCAGATTCGGGAGGGCGTTCGGATGAGCTTGGTGTCCGGTTTGCTGAACTGTGCCAATGATTGGCAGATGGCCAAGGTTTTCCGCCAGGTGAACCCCGACCAGGCCACCGTCGAGCTCAGAGAACTCCTGGGCCAAGCTGACTGGGTGGAGGACTATGGGGAGCCGGACGCAGAGATCCCGGAGGATTTCCGTCAGTATCTCCAGGAGCGGCCAAAGGCCGCTTATGAAGAGCGGGTGATCGTCGAGTTAGAGGACGAAACCAGTGCCCTCATGAGCGGCTTCGAGGACCCGTGGGACGGGGATGATTCTGGCCAGGCGCCAGGCGAGCACGAGGTGGGCAGGGATGAGGCCCCTCTGACTGTCTACGACGAGAATTGTCTTCGCTTGGCGGAGGTGGTGGGGCTGGGCCAGCACGGCCTGCCGGCCGGTGTCGAAGCGGGCATGTTCTTCATGGAGATGGCCATGGGATACGAGCAAGCGTACAAACGGTTGTTCCCGTGGTGGCCGGTGCTGCCCCATGAACAGGGCCCGCGGTCGATGTTCGTAGGCCAAACAGTGACTGCCGGTGATCACGACTGGGTGATGCCGATGCTGCCCTTCTTAACAGGGTTCATGACTGTCGTGGCCGAGATCAACTACGACCGCCGGTGGCAGCACTGGTGGCTGAGCACCGGGCTGAGGGAGGTCTCGCTGGAGGGCGAGCCCGACCCCGAGCGCAGACTCCAGGACAGCGGCCTGCGCAGGGTCCGACGCCAGGGCCTGGAGGTCCGCGTCTGGCTGGATGTGGGTGCCGATGAGCCCGCAGGCTGTGATGGGGCGGCGATGGCCCGGACCCTGGTCGCTGAATCCTTGGCGGTGTGCGCGCGAAGAATTGGCGCCGCCGCACCACCACCCTTGCCACTAAGAAGCGCCGACCAAGAGTAGAGCACCCGTAGAGCACCGCCCTCACTCAGATACCAAGTATCAGACGAGCACGCGGTGTTTCGACTGTCCACAAGGACTCCCTGAATAAAACCGCTGACGAAGGTCCCGCAGGAGGAACCCCCACCGGACACGCCAACAGCCGACGTGGGTGAACGGTGGCACGCCACTAGGGGCATCCCGTAGGACCCGTCCGGTGGTCCTTCCCGGTGACGGGGCGCCATATGGCGCGCCCTCCGATGATCGGTGCGGAGCGCAGGGCTCCTTGTTCAGGGTTTGGCCAGGTGCCGGTAGATGGTGGGGCGGGTGACACCGAATTCCCGAGCGATCTGCTCGACAGTATGGACGCGTTTGCCCTCGGCGTCGGTTTCCTCGTACATTTCGCGGGCCAGTTTGACCTGGCGCGGGCCGAGCTTGGGTTTCTGCCCGCCGGTGCGCCCGCGGGCCCGGGCAGCGGCGAGCCCGTCCCGGGTCCGTTCGGACATCAAGGCGTGTTCGAACTCGGCGATCGAACCGATGATCTGGAAGAACATCCGCCCCAGGGCGGTGGAGGTGTCGATGCCCTGGTCCAGGACCACCAGGTCCACGCCGCGCTCCTGCAGCGTTTTGGAGAGCTCGATGAGGTTCTCCAGCGACCGTCCGAGCCGGTCCAGCTTGGTGACCACGAGTTGGTCCCCGGGCCGGTTGGCCGAGAGCAGGGCTTTGTCGAGTTCGGGCCGGCGGGCGAGCGTGCCCGAGGCGGTGTCGAGGAACACCTGCTCGCAGCCGGCCGCGACCAACGCGTCGTGCTGGGCCTCGGGGTGCTGGTCGCGGGTGGAGACCCGCCCGTATCCGATTCGCATCCCCAAAACGTATCATCCACGGGGGTGGGCGTTACATTGGCGCGTACACGGCAAGCGTTACGAAAGCGACCGCCGGATCACACGGCGTTCGGATTGACGTCTGGACTGTATCGCGAACGATCGTTTCCGTAGCAATCACTCTCGAGTGGGACTTGGGCGCCGTAGAGAGTCGTGCCGGTTCGTGATTCATGGGGGGCTGTTCTCGATGAAGCCCGACGGCCGGTGCGAGGATGGGCGCATGGACGACGCGGTGGTGGAACTGTTGGCGGGTCCGCGCGGTCGGCGCCTGTGCCTGGAATTGGCGAAGACGCTTAGCCCCCGGGCCGCCGAGCTGGTGTTCTGGCTCGGGTTTGAGTTCGATCCAGTCAGGGGCACGTCCCGCGTCCTGCTGACCGCCGACGGCAGGAAGGCCTCCGCCGTCGACTCCCGTCCTGCGGTCTCGACCGATCAGTTGGCGAGAGTCCTGACCGGCATGGACCTGTCCGGTATCACGGACGAGCAGATCCAGGCGGGCTTGGCCGAGGCGGTGGCGACCGCCATGTACTGGCAGGAGCCCGACGGCGAGGACGTGCTCGCCGGCCACCGGTCCATCCACGGCGCCCTGGGGCCGGTGGCCGAACGTGTGCTGGATTCATCGCCGGCACGGCACTGGGGGCAGCCGAGGCAAGCGGTGCAGTGGGTGATCGACTGGCGGCTACCGGAGGACCTGGCCCCGCTGCCCCGGGATCCGCAGCGCGTTCTGGCCGTCTGGGCTCGGGACGAACGAGCCGAGGAAGCCCGCGCTGTCAACGAACGCCCCACCGACCCGGAAGCGCTGTACTCGGGGAACTGGTGGTCGATCCCACAGGACCTCATCCTCAGTGTCGGGCAGATCCCGGCCGGGTTGGACCTCATCGAGGACAGCTTCGGATGGGACGCGGCGACGGTGATCCCGGTGCGCGGGGCGGGAAGAACCTACGAGATCCACACCCCCAAGGACTGGGTCCGGCTGTGCCGGGAGCAGCCCCTGGAGGTGAGCGCCTCGCGTCGGCATGACTGGTACCGGGTCACCGGGCGGACCGGCCGATGGGTGATCCCGGACTGGGAGCAGGTCGCCTCTGAGTGGGACGCGGTGCACCTGACGACCTTGGGTTACCTCAGCGCAGCCACCCGTGAACTGCCGGTCGATACCGACACCGCCACCGTGATCGCGGGCTGGAACCCGACACCACCATCTGGCTCACCGACACCCTCCGCGAAGCGGACGAGCCCCGACAACAATGGCACCGCCAACCCGGCAACGACGCCTGGACCCGGGACTAACCTCTCCACGCCAGCTACTAAGGCCACTCCGACAACAGCGTTGACCAGGGAAGCCGCCACCGAAGTCCGCAGACGGCGCAAGGTGGGTCAATGTGACATCGATTTTCCGGGATGTCCGGCCCGGGCCATTCGCACCGGAATTGGACGGCGTTCCTCGCTCCTGCCGCCCCTCCGCGAACAGGACTTTTGAGCACGCGGTGTTCAGAAGTCGACGGCACCGCCCGCACGATCAGTGGCCTGGCATTGCCGTCGGGTTCTGGAACCGACAAGCTCGGTGTAACCGACCAACTCCAGGGTCAGCGGACCAGCATTTCCGTCGACGTAGACCACCGCGTGGTCGCCTGGCCCCCATCGGTTGGCGGGACGGCGGAGGTCGGTTTCCTGGTTACTTGCGGTCCAGGATCAGGGCGACGGCGATGCCGAGCATCCAGATGTCCTTAGCCAGTGCCGTGCCCTCGGCGGTGGGGCGGATGCCGTCCTCCTGGGTCATGCCCGGTGTCCTGAGGTACATGGTGAACAGCGACCCGGAGAAGATCCCGAGGCCGAGTCCGGCCAGACGGCTCGGCACGAAGGGGGCCAACAGGGTCGCGCCCAGGGTCATCTCCGCGTAGCTGAGCAGTTTGCCGAACCGCTCGGGTGGGATTCGGTCGGCCGGCGGGATGACCTGAGTCGCCATGGCCTGCAGTCCGGCCGCGCTGTCCTTGTCCAGATGGCGCTTGCCCAGACCCGCATTGAGGATGAAGGCTCCGGTGACCAGGCGCAGAGGGATGTGACTTACTCTCATGATCGATCCATTCATCGAGGTCGGTTCCCTAGAAGCGAGCCTAGTTTCGCGCCCTGCCCTCCCACCAGCCTTCACCACACGAGTCGTGCTCGCCGCGCCCCAGCCTCGTCATCCGGTCCTCGTCTCAATAACTCGACAGTTCTCAGGTAGTTGAGACAGCAGCGAATGAGACAGGCAAATGAGACGAAGCGGTGCGATGGTGGCTTCGGTCAGTTTCGCGAGAATCCGGGAAATTTGGGCGGACCGGCAGCACGATCAAGGAGTCCGGTCTGGCATCTCATCAAGGGAACGATTTTTGAGACAGGCGGGGGCGGCTGCCAAGACACCGACGAGCAATATCCTGATCCGCCTCTTGCTCCGTGAGTCAGTGCGTACCCGGTTGCACCGCAAGGGCGCCTACTGAGACGTGGCTGAGATGGCATCGGAGAGGGCCGCGGCGCTCCTGAGCTTGTCGGGTGCCAGGATTCCGTCCCAGGCGGGGTTGGGTTGTGACAGATGCCCGAGATGTCGGATGAATCTACTAGGTTCTTGTCATGCCCAGTCACGTCACCGCGCTCCAAGTCATGATCGCTTCACCGTCCGATGTACTGGAGGCACGGGAGGCTGTGTATACGGCGTTGTCCCGTTGGAATGAAGCAAATACCTCTAGCCGCAAAATCGCGCTGATTGCCAGCCGATGGGAAACTGGAGCGGTACCAATGTTGGGCGATCATCCACAGGCACTTATCAATAAGCAACTGGTGGCCAAGGCTGACATAGTCATTGCACTCTTTGGCAGTCGCATGGGTCAAGCCACGCCTTCGGCAGTGTCAGGGACCGCCGAGGAGATTGCCGAAGCCGAAGCTGCGGGAAAACCCGTACACCTGTATTTCTCAACCGCTCCGCATGCGAACGATGTCGACCCAGCACAACTGCAGGCTCTCCGTGATTTCAAGAAGGCGATTGAGGAGCGCGGCCTCTATGGGACCTTCAACAGCGTGGAAGAACTGACTGCTCACGTATGGCAGGCAATTGAACATGATCTTCATCGGCTCGAGCTGACCGCCGACGAAGACGCGAAGCCTGTTACCGGCGTCGACTTCTTGGCGCAGCCGGGTGAAGAACGTCTGCCGAAAACGGACTCGAGAGGGCGGCTCAAGTATGAAACGAAGCGTTGGATAGACCTAATAAACAGAGGTGGATCAGACGCTGAAGACGTGGTGATCGAGCCTGTAGCCGATGGAATCTTTTTGGGCGGGTCCGGTCAGCCAACGATCATCCACGCAGGCCAATCCCGTCGTTTCCCTCTGATGCTGGCGTTGAGCGCTGGCGATCCGGCCATCAAAGTGACGTGGACAGAATCTAAGGAGACTAGAGAGCGCATCTTTCACGTGGGATAAGATCGACTTCCGCTTGAACGCCGATAGCGGCGCATACGTCCGTGAAACGTTCTAGTTGTATCCGCCCATGAGGTGGCAGTCGGCTGATCGGCGGTCGCAGCCAGGTCGTCTGTTACTCGACACCTTCGAGAGTGGCCGACAGCGGCTGTGGTTCTGCTATGCCTTCAAAGAAGGCGTAGCGGCCGGTGCGAGTCTGCACTTTGCCTTGAACCACGACGGTAGTTCCGCCGTGCATCCACTCGTGGAGCACTCCAAGTTGTTCGGCGCGTACCTGCATCTCTACCCGGCTTTTTCGGCCACCACTCGGCCCGGGAGCCTGGATGACGATTTCGCCAAATAACTCTCCTTTCACGTGCTCAATCCGAATGATGGGACCGACTAAAACTCGAATGGGGTCTGGGTTTGACTCTGCCAGGATGTGTGCGGAGGACGTCACAAGCTGACGAGCTTCAGTCGGAATTGCCACGGCCCGCGGAAGATTCTGGCTAGCGGGCTCGGCGCCGGCCCAAGCAAAGCTGGTCTCGAGGAACGAGATATCCGGCTCCGTCAGTGCGGTGGCAACCTTGCTCAGCAATTCCTTGGTACCGCCGGCGTAGACGACGGGAAGAAGGGCGCGCCGGGTCGGTTCGATACCCGGCTTTATGATCTGGCGTTCGAAGGCGTCGAGCGATTGGGCGAGCGTCCGAGTCACCCGGCGCTCGTCTGACTCAGGAACTACTTGATCGACGCCCTCAAGTGCCGGCTGCTCAGGCGGCTCAGGCTGGTCTATGTGCAACAGAACCGGAAAAACGAAGCTGCCGACTTCGGTATGCCCAAGTCGGGCTTGGGCAGCGATCTTATCGCCCGCCTTGGTGTAGTTCTTGATGCTCTGAGTGGGACGACGGGACGCGGTGGCGGCGGCGCGAATCATCCCGAAGGCACTGTTGATGACCGTGGCTGCAGATTCGAGCGGGATAGAGTCTCCGGAAGCGTTCACCCGAAAACGCATGAAGTCGTAGTTCTTATACTCGATGGCGCGCTCAATATCGCGGGGATTCTCTTTAGTAGGGGCGGCGATGCGTTCGAGCACGCCGTCCCATTCCAAGGTGTCTCGCCGCAACGAGTTCGGCACATAAAGCTCAGCGGACGAACCGGGCAGCGTCCACAGAGACGCGCGGTCGCTCATGCGCTCTTGGACCCACTGACGCCGCCGCAGCTCCGCAGTGACGTCCGAGACAGCATGAGAAGACGACGTCTCGAAGTGAGGCCGATGGCCGCGGGGGCTCATGCGACTTTCCCATCGGCGATGTCGTACGCAAGGTCTCGCCAGTCGTAGATGGATTCTCCTGTGAGACGGTCCTTTTTTGTAAAGACCATGGACGCCAGGTCCGTCGAGGCATCGAAGCGGCGACCATAGGCGACGGTGTTATGACGGGTGAAGCTGGCGTCGTAGTCCAGCCACCCCGGTATGTCACTCGGGACTTTGACCACTACTACGAACACGGGTGTGTCGCTGGCGGTCCACTTCTTCAGCCAAGTCGGTTCAAGGGACAAGGTGAATCGGCTGCCTTTGACGCTGAACTTGGACGTGCACTTTATTTGCACCCGCACGGGCATGCGCGCGAAGTCGATCGCGCCATCAATCGCCATGATGTCTTCGTCAATACTCGTCTCGGTGAACGATGCGCCGGCGTGCGCGCAGAGCGCGCGCACATAAGCTGCTCCGTAGCGTGCACGGCGACCATTGTCCGTGAAATCTACGTGTGCCGA
>NZ_CALMQR010000024.1:0-5228 GCF_937871995.1 uncultured Citricoccus sp.
GAGGTTCGACCGGCCGCTGGACACCGTCCCGGACCTGCTCCGGGGCGGCGCCGATCCCGTACGCACCGCCGCAGGGCTCCGCGTGCCCGCAGCGGCAGTGCGGGGACCGGCAACGTTCTTCGCGGACTACTCCGCGCCCCGGGCTCCACGGCACGTCCGCCTCTGCGGCGCTGCCGCCTGTCGCGCCGCCAGCGGCGGGACGCACGTGGCCGAAGTGGAGGCGGGACTGGGCGTCGCGGTGGGCTCGCGCAGCGCGGACGGCTCGGTGTCGATCCAGGAGGTTCGGTGCCTCGGCTACTGCTACGGCGGTCCGGCGGCCCTCGACGGCGATGAGCCCTGCGCCGGGGCCGACGTATCGGCCCAGCTGCAGGGACTGTCTCCTCGTCGCGATCCTGTGGCGGAGGTCCACAGCCGCAGCCGGACGCCGGTGGTGACGGCGGGACTGCTCGGCGCGGGCGAGCCCTGGGCGGTCTGGCCCACCGTGGTCTCCACGGGGTCTCCGGACGCCGTGCTGGCTGAGGTCGCGGCCGCCGGGCTGACCGGGCGCGGTGGAGCCGGCTTCAGCACGGCACGCAAGTGGCGGGCGGCCCGCGCCCGGCCGGGCCCGCGCGTCGTCGTGGCCAACGGGGACGAGGGCGATCCCGGTTCGTACGTCGACCGCCTGCTGATGGAGGGGGACCCGCACCGGCTGCTCGAGGGACTCGCCCTGGCCTGCTTCGCGACCGGTGCGGCCACCGGGATCGTGTTCGTCCGATCCGAGTACCCGCGCGCCGTCGAGCGCCTGCGCACGGCGCTCGCACAGGCCCAGGCCGACGGTCACCTCGGCCCCGACGTCCACGGCAGCGGTGTGGACCTGCACGTCCGCGTGGCCGTCGGTGCAGGGTCCTATGTGTCCGGGGAGGAGACCGCCCTGCTGAACGGCCTCGAGGGACTGCGGGGGGTGGTGCGCCCACGGCCGCCGTACCCGGTGGACCGGGGACTCTCCGGCCGGCCCACGGTGGTCAACAACGTCGAGACGCTCGCGGCGGTTCCCTGGATCATCCAGCACGGCGGCGCCGCCTACGCCGCCATGGGCGCGCCGGGACAGCCCGGCACGCTGGTCGTGTGCCTCTCCGAACGGTTCGCGCGTCCGGGTGCCTACGAGGTCGAACCGGGCATCTCCCTGCGGCGGGTGGTCGAGGACCTCGGCGGTGGACTGCGCCAGGGGGCGGTCCTGCGGGCGCTGCAGGTCGGTGGCCCGTTGGGGGGCTTCCTGTCCCCGGCGGAACTCGACACCCCGCTGACGGACGCCTCTCTGGCCGAACGTGGTGCAGCCCTCGGCCATGCCGGAGTCGTGGCCTTCGACGAGCGGCTCACCGGTGAGGAGGTGCTCGCCCACCTCTGGGCGTTTGCCGAGACGGAGAGCTGCGGCCAGTGCTCACCCTGCCGGGTGGGCAGCCGGCTGGGCCGCCTGCTCGCCGCAGAACACGTCGCGACCGACGACCCGTCACCACGGGTCCGGGTGCTGGAGACCATGTCCGAGGCCAGCCTCTGCGCCTTCGGCCGCCGTGTCCCAGCCGCCGTGCGCGGTCTCGTCCGGGTCTACGGCCTCCGGGGGTGGACGTGATCTGGTTGTCCGTGGACGGGACCGGCGTGGACGTTCCTGCCGGCGCGACCCTGCTCGACGCGATCCGGGCCCTGGGCCGGACCGTTCCGACGCTCTGCCACGATGACCGGCTCACCCCGGTGGCCTCGTGCCGCACCTGCCTGGTCGCGGTGACCGGTCGGGGGCTGGTTCCGGCCTGCAGCTCTCCTGCCCAGGCCGGCATGGAGGTCTCCACCGAGCAGGCCGCCCCGGCCCGCCGGAACGCACTGCAGATCATCGTCGCCGGCCTGCCGCCCCGCGCCCTGGACGTGCCGGCGGACCGCAGCGAACTGGTCCGCCAGTGCGAGGCGCTCGACGTGGCGCCGCTCGACGTGCCCGAGCCCCCGGCCCACCGCGGCACCGATCGCTCCCACCCCTACGTCAAGCTCGACCGGGACCTGTGCATCGCCTGCGGAAAGTGCGTCCGGGCCTGCGCCGAGGTGCAGGGCACGTTCGCCCTCACGCTGACCGGGCGCGGACCGGACACCGTCGTCGCCCCTGGCCGGGGGGACAGCTGGGCCACGTCCGACTGCGTCTCCTGCGGGGCCTGCGTGGATGCCTGTCCGACCGGTGCGCTCTCCGAGCCCGGCCTGCTGGACCCGCGGCCCCTGGAGCGCCGCACCCGGACCACCTGTGGTTTCTGCGGGGTGGGGTGCACCCTCGACGTCCTCACCCGGGGGAACGAGATCGCCACGGTACAACCGGTCACGGACGGGGCACTGAATCGCGGCCACGCCTGTGTCAAGGGACGCTTCGCCCACGGTTTCCTGACCTCGCCCGAGCGGTTGCAGACCCCCCTGGTCCGCCGGGACGGCGCACTGGTCCCCGCCACCTGGGACGAGGCCATCGGCCACGTGGCACGGCAACTGTCCCGGGTGCGGGGCTTCGACCCCGACGCCTTCGCGGTGATCGCCTCGGCCCGGGCCACCAACGAGGAGAATTACCTGGTCCAGAAGTTCGCCCGGACGGTGATGGGCACCAACAACGTCGACAACTGCGCGCGGGTCTGCCACGCGCCCTCGGCCTCGGGCCTGGTGGCCTCGTTCGGCCTGGGTGGCGGCACCAACCCGTTCGAGGACGTGGACCACAGCGACACCATCATGCTGGTCGGGGCCAACCCCACCCACGCGCACCCGGTGGTCGGGGCACGGCTGCTCCAGCGGGTGATCGACGGCGCCCGCCTCATCGCCATCGATCCGCGCCGGACGCCCCTCGCCCGGCACGCGGACATCCACCTGCGGCCCACTCCCGGGACCAACGTCGCGCTGTTCCACGGCATCGCCCACGTGCTGATCCGTGACGGTCTGGTGGACCAGGCATTCCTGCGCTCCCATACCGCCGGGTACGACGAGTTCCGCGCCCTGCTGGCGCAGTATCCGCCGGAACGGACCGCTGCGATCACCGGGGTTCCCGTCGGGCAGCTGGAGGGGGCGGCCCACCTGTACGGTGAGTCCCGGACCCCGATGATCTTCTACGGGCTCGGTGTCACCGAACACCTCCATGGCACCGACGGTGTCCGCGCACTGGCCAATCTGGCCCTGCTCTGCGGGGCGGTCGGTCCCGGAGGCGGAGGCGGCATCAACCCCCTCCGGGGACAGAACAACGTCCAGGGTGCCAGTGACATGGGTGCACTGCCGGACATGCTGCCCGGATACCAGAAAGTCGCGGATCCCCGTGCCCGGATGCGCTTCGACGAGGCCTGGCAGGCGGGCGTCCCGGACCGGCCCGGGCTGCGGATGCCGCAGATGTTCGAGGCCGCCCGTTCGGGAGCGCTGCAGGCCCTGTGGGTGATCGGCGAGGACGTGCTTTCCACCGCGCCGGACAGCGGCGCCGTCCGGGCCGCGCTCGACGCCTGTCCTCTGGTGATCTGCAGCGACCTGTTCCTGAGCGCGACCGCCGAGGCCTCCGACGTCGTCCTGCCGGTGGCGGCGTGGCTCGAGAAGGACGGCACCTTCGTCAACTTCGACCGTCGCTTCCAGCGGGTACGGCCCGCGGTCGACGCCCCCGCCGGGGTGCGCACCGACTTCGACGTGCTCCACGCCGTCGCCGCGGCCATGGGCGCCCGGCTGGGGTGTCCGACGCCGGCGGCGGCCCTGGAGGAGTGCGCATCAGTGGCACCGCTGTTCACGGGGGTCGGCCACGCCCGGCTCGATCGTGGAGGTCCCGTGCACTGGCCGTGCACCGCGGCCGAGGCACCGGGGACCCCACGGCTCTACCAGGACGGGTTCGCCACACCGGACGGCCGGGCCCGGTTCGGGACCCGGCCGTACCTGCCCCCGGGTGAATCGTGCGACGACGACTACCCGTTCCTGCTCATCACCGGACGCCGCGGGGAGCACTACAACACGGGCAGCATGACCCGCCGCACCGGCAACCTCGACCTGCTCGGGCAGGAGACGATCGACCTGTGCCCCGATGACGCCGCCGCTCTCGGTGTCCTCGAGGGCGCACGGGTGGAGGTCTCCAGCCGTCACGGGACGGTGACGCTGCCGGTCAGGATCACCGACGAGGTCCCGTCCGGTGAGGTCTTCACCGGCTTCCACTTCCCGGACGCCGGCGTCAACAGGCTCACCTCACCCGTGCAGGACAGTGTCACCGGGTGCCCCGAGTACAAGGTGACCGCCGTCCGGATCCGCACGGGGGACGGCCGGCCGTGAGGCCCGGGGATGCTCGCCCTTCTCGCACGTTCACCCCGAGAGGATGAGGCGGACCGCGCGGCGAATGGTGGACAGTGGTCATGGCACCGAGGGCACCCGGTGCGCAGCGACCCGGCGGGGTTGCCGGAGGATGCGGACAAGGAGCGACGATGACGGAACAGACTCGTGAGATGGGGCCGGTCGACTACCTGGTGATCGAGTTCCCCGGCAACCGGATGACCGGTGAGGCATTCCCGCTGATGCTCGACCTGGTGGATCGAGGCCTGATCCGGATCATCGACTTCGTGTTCGTCCACAAGGACGAACAGGGACAGGCGAGCATCGTCACGCTCAGCGACGTCGACGGCGACGGGCAGCTGGACCTCGGCGTCTTCGAGGGCGCGTCCTCCGGCCTGCTGGGCCCGGAGGACATCGAGGAGACCGGCAGCGTCCTGGAACCGAACTGCTCGGCTGCGGTCCTCGTGTACGAGAACGTCTGGGCGGCCCCGCTGGCGAGCGCGCTGCGGCGGTCCGGAGGCCAGATGGTGGCCAGCGGCCGGATTCCCCTGATGAGTATTCTCGAGGCGCTCGACGCCCTCGATACCGCGGCCTGACCGGCCACTACCCGACGAGCACTAGGCAGGGATCATGGGACTTCTCAGGGGCATGGCCCGCACGGCCGTCGTCGCCGGCACGGCCACTGCCGTGTCGAATCGCGTCTCCAGGCGTCAGGCGGGACGGTGGGCGGCCCAGGAACAGGCGCAGCAGGAGTACGCGGCCCCGCCGCCCTACGCGGCACCACCTCAGCAGGAATACGCCGCACCGGTCAACGCGGCTCCCGCCGGCTCGGGCATGGACGAGCGGCTTGCCCAGCTCAAGGACCTCGGCGCGTTGCGCGATCAGGGAGTGCTCACCGACGCCGAGTTCCAGGCGCAGAAGGCGCGCATCCTGGGCACCTGACCCGAGGT
>NZ_CALMQR010000025.1:0-4012 GCF_937871995.1 uncultured Citricoccus sp.
CCGGCCCGGCCGCCCCGTCGGAACCGGGGCGGGCAGCGGACCCCGTCCCGCCCGCGGAGTCCGCCGACGTGGGGGACGGCGCGGTGACCGGCCACACCGATGATGGCGAGGGCTGCGCGGACGCCGAGGACGGCGCGGGTCACGCGGCGCCCGCGATGGGCGATCAGCCGGCCGGGGAGTCCGACATCGACATGACCATCGCCCCGGACACCGCCGAGTACCTGTCATCCCCCTCCGCCTCCGACGCACCGGAGTCCTCCGGCCGGACCACCCTGGTCCAGCCGGCCGAGGACGGGACGGCGTTACGTGAGGAGACCGACGTCGAGGCACCGTCCGAGACCGGACCCTTGGAGGAAGCCGGGCGCGGCACGATCGCCGACCCGGCTCCCGCGTCCGCAGCGTCCGCACCGGTCCGGCCTGCCTCCCGGGCTCCCGAACCCCACGAGCTCATCGACTCGGTCCCGTGGCTCGCCGCGGCCCGAAGCGCCGTCCCCGCCCCGGGTCAACCGGGCGCGGGACGGCCGGATGAGGGCCGGCCGGACGGGGGATCCCCCGTGCCGGCCGTCCCCGCCGAACCGGGCCGGGCGGGCGCTCTGGGGGCGCATCCCGAGGACGATGTCGATGCCGACACCGTGCTGTCCCCGTCGGCGGCCGCGCTGGCCGCGGCCGGTCCGGCACCCGCCGACCGGACTCCCGCGCCACCGTCCGGGCCCGCACCGGGGACCCCGACGGCCGTGCCCGCGGATCCGGACCACGACGGCGAGACCGTCATGAGGTCGGACCTGGACCTGGCCGGCGTCGAGACCGTGGACCCGGCCGTCCCCGAGGCCCCGGCGTCCCCGGCCACCGGACCCATGGTCCTGGCGCGGCAGTGCTCCACCGGGCACGCCAACCCACCCACGTCCAGCACCTGTGCGCGTTGCGGGCAGTCGCTGGGGGGAGAGGCCCGGCAGGTCCGCCGTCCGGCCCTGGGCCGGATCCGGATGTCCACGGGCGAGGTGCTGGAGCTGGACCGGCCGGTGGTCATCGGCCGCCAGCCGCAGGCCCACCGCGTGGGATCGGGCACCATGCCGCGGATGATCCAGGTCCGCAGTCCCCACGGGGACATCTCCCGCTCCCACTGCGAGGTGGTCCTCGAGGGCTGGCACGTGCAGCTGCGAGACCTCAAGGCCACCAACGGCACCGTGCTGATCCGCGAGGGCGCCGCCCCCCGCCGGCTGGGCCAGGGCGAGGCCGTCATGGTCCTGGACGGGGACATCGCGGACCTCGGTGACGGCGTCTCCCTGCGGTTCGAGGCGATCCCGTGAGCTCGAAGCGTCCCCCGGCGCCGCCTCCGCAGATCGCCGGGTACCGGTACCTCAGCCTGCTCGGATCCGGCGGGTTCTCGGACGTCTACCTGTACGAACAGGACCGGCCCCGGCGCAAGGTGGCCGTCAAGGTGCTGCTCGCCGGGTTGCGGACCGAGCGCGCCCGCCAGTCGTTCGAGTCCGAGGCCAACCTCATGGCCCAGTTGTCCTCACACCCGTACATCGTCACGATCTACGAGGCGGACGTCACCGAGGACGGCCACTCCTACCTGGCCATGGAGTACTGCTCCCGGCCCTCGCTGGACATCCGCTACCGGCGTTCGCGGCTGGGCGTGGACGAGGTCCTGGCCCTCGGCGTCCAGGTGTCCTCGGCCGTGGAGACGGCGCACCGGGCCGGGATCGTGCACCGGGACATCAAGCCGGCCAACATCCTGACCACGGACTACAACCGGCCCGCCCTGACCGACTTCGGCATCTCCGGCACCACGGACATGCTGGACGAGGAGGCCGGCATGTCCATCCCCTGGTCCGCGCCGGAGGCCTTCACCGGCGGGTCCCCGGACGGGGTAGCCATGGACGTGTGGTCCCTCGGAGCCACCCTCTACACGCTGCTCGCCGGCCGGTCCCCGTTCGTGCGGCCCGGTGCGGACAACTCGCAGCGGGAGCTGGTCTCCCGGATCGGCAGGGCGCCCCTGCCGCCCCTGAACCGTGCGGACCTGCCCGCCTCCCTGGAACTGGTGCTGGCCACCGCGATGGCCAAGAACCCAGCCTCGCGCTTCCCCTCCGCCCACGCCCTGGCGCTGGCCCTGCAACGGGTCCAGTCCGAGCTGGGACTGTCCGTCACCCCCTTCGAGGTGATGGACGAGTCCGGGTCCCTGGAGGCCGAGGACGACGCGGTCGAGGAGGGCGGCGAGGCCACCCGGGTGCGCCAGGTCGTCTCGATCGACCCGGACCGCGGCGCCACGGACACCTCACGGCTCTTCCCGCCGATGCCCCCGGCCGCCGCACCGGGGCGCCCCGCCGAGGACGACGTCGACGACGCCACCGTCATCCGGCCCGGCCGCGGCACCCGGGGCCACCCGGGCTCGACGCCGGCCGGCACGTCCGCGGAGGACGATCCTACGATCATGGGCGGGCGGATCGGCGGCGGCCTGGCCGGGGCCCGGGCGCCGTCGCGCCGCTATCCCCAGGCCGGCGGGGAGTGGGAACCCGACGGCACCACCGCGCACCGCGTCGAGGAGAGGTCCGGTGCGTCCCCGGCCATGGCGTGGGCGACCGAGAACAGGACGGGGATCATCGCCTCGCTCGTGGTGCTGGTCCTCGGGGTGGCCGCGGCCGTGTGGCTGGCCGGCAGCCTCTCGGCCCGTCCCGCCCCGGTCACCGCGCCCACGCTGATCTCCGAGTCCCCGGCCCTGCCGCTGCCGGAACCGGAGCGACCGGTGCGTGCGGCCGAGGAGGTGTCCGGTACCCGTCAGGGGCAGGACGCGGTGTTCACCTGGACGAACCCGGAGCCGGCGCAGGGTGACGAGTACCTCTGGCGGACCACCACCGCCACCGGCAAGGGCAGGATCACCACCGCCGAGAAGGCCTCCGCCACCACACCGGTCCTGGAGCAGGACCGCACCTGCATCGAGGTCGTGGTGGTGCGCGCCAACGGCAAGCAGTCGGATCCGGCGGTGGGGTGCGTGGAGTGACCGCGGTGCCCCGGACGGGCACCACGACGGCAGGACACAGGACGGGGGACATCATGGAGGGGGAACCGACGATGGATGCTGAGGGGACGGTCGCGCAGGACGGCGCAGGACGGCCGGATCGGCCGGGGCAGCGGCAACCGCCGCGGAGCGGCACGGGGGCCGACGAGCTGACGGTCTGCTTCGTCGGGGAATGGTACGAGGTCTCACCGCACGCGGTGTTCACGATCGGTCGTGAGGGAGACCTGGAGATCGACGACAACCCCTACCTGCACCGCCGGTTCATGGAGATCCGGCAGATCGACGGGCTGTGGTGGCTCACCAACGTGGGGTCGATGATCTCCGCCACCGTGGCCGACGCGTCCGGCGGCATGCAGGCCTGGGTCTCGCCGGGCTCGCGCATACCTCTGGTGTTCGGCCAGCTCAACGTGGTCTTCACGGCGGGCCCGACCACCTACGAGTTCTCCGTCCACCTGAAGAACCCGTCCTTCCTGCACCAGTCGAACGGGACCGAGGGGGTGGGGGAGACGACCATCGGCCCGGTGCTCTTCACCCCGTCGCAGAAGGCCGTCATCGTGGCGCTGGCCGAACCGATCCTGCGGCGCGGGGGGACCGGGTTCTCCACCGTCCCCTCCTCCGCCAGCGCCGCCCAGCGACTGGGCTGGCCGCTCACCCGGTTCAACCGGAAGCTGGACAACGTCTGCGACAAGCTCGACCGGGTGGGTGTGGCCGGCCTGCGCGGGGGAGGGGGCCGGCTGGCCACCAACCGGCGCACCCGCCTGGTCGAACACGCCGTGACCTCGCATCTGGTCACCGCGGACGACCTGCCGCTGCTGGACCAGGCGCACGGGGCCGAGGAGGACTGAGATCGCAGCGCCCGCCGGACCTTGGTCCGGGCCCGGGACCTCCGGTAGACACAGAGGGGTGCGGGACAGGTCGGTCGTGCGGCGCGGATCGGTCCGCCGGGGCTGGTTCGCCATGCTCGCGGTGGCCGCGTTCGCCGCTGCGGTCTCG
>NZ_CALMQR010000026.1:0-23139 GCF_937871995.1 uncultured Citricoccus sp.
CGGCCCTGCTTGCCCTTGAGCATGTCGGACAGCGACTTCAGCGGACGGTTGCCCGGTCCGGTGACCGGACGGCCGCGGCGGCCGTTGTCGAACAGCGAGTCCACGGCCTCCTGCAGCATCCGCTTCTCGTTATTGACGATGATCTCCGGCGCGCCCAGGTCCAGCAGTCGCTTCAGGCGGTTGTTGCGGTTGATCACGCGGCGGTACAGGTCGTTGAGGTCCGAGGTCGCGAAGCGGCCACCGTCCAGCTGCACCATCGGGCGCAGCTCCGGCGGGATCACCGGGACGGCGTCCAGGACCATGCCCAGCGGCGAGTTATCCGTGGTCAGGAACGCGTTGACGACCTTGAGCCGCTTCAGGGCGCGGGTCTTGCGCTGGCCCTTGCCGGTCTTGATGGTCTCGCGCAGCATCTCGGACTCGGCCTCGAGGTCGAAGGTCTCCAGGCGCTTCTTGATCGACTCGGCGCCCATGGAGCCCTCGAAGTACTGGCCGTACTTGTCCCGCATGGAGCGGAACAGCCCCTCGTCGCCCTCGAGGTCGGCGACCTTGAGGTTCTTGAAGCGGTCCCAGATGCGCTCCATCCGGTCCAGCTCGGCGTCGGCCCGCTTGCGGATCTGCGCCATGGTCTTGTCCGCGGCGTCGCGGGCCTTCTTCTTCTCGGCGGCCTTGGCACCCTCGGCCTCGAGCTTGGCCAGGTCCTTCTCCAGGTCCGAGGCCACGGCGGCGATGTCCGCGTCACGCTGGTCGGCCAGGTGACGGGTCTCCTGGTCGTGCTCGGCCTGCAGGTTCGGCAGGTCGGCGTGACGGGTCTCCTCGTCCACCCACGTGATCATGTAGGCGGCGAAGTAGATGATCTTCTCGAGGTCCTTGGGGGCCAGGTCGAGCAGGTAGCCCAGCCGGGACGGGACGCCCTTGAAGTACCAGATGTGGGTGACCGGGGCGGCCAGCTCGATGTGGCCCATCCGCTCGCGGCGGACCTTGGAGCGGGTCACCTCGACGCCGCAGCGCTCACAGATGATGCCCTTGAAGCGCACGCGCTTGTACTTGCCGCAGTAGCACTCCCAGTCACGGGTGGGGCCGAAGATCTTCTCGCAGAAGAGTCCGTCCTTCTCCGGCTTCAGGGTGCGGTAGTTGATGGTCTCGGGCTTCTTGACCTCGCCGAAGGACCAGTTGCGGATCTCGTCCGCGGTGGCCAGGCCGATGCGCATGAGGCCGAAGGATGAGTTGTCGTTGGACATGGTCCGTTGAACTCCTGATTTCTAGCGTTGATGAAGTCTTGGGGTGGGACGGGGAACGGGGTTTCTCAGACCTCTTCGACCGAGCTGGGCTCGGCGTGGGACAGGTCGATGCCCAGTTCCTCGGCGGCCCGGAAGACTTCATCATCCGAGTCACGCATTTCAATCGCGGTGCCGTCGGCGGAGAGGACCTCCACGTTCAGGCACAGCGACTGCATTTCCTTGATGAGCACCTTGAAGGACTCCGGAACGCCCGGCTCCGGGATGTTCTCGCCCTTCACGATGGCCTCGTAGACCTTCACGCGGCCGTGGATGTCATCCGACTTGATCGTCAGCAGCTCCTGCAGGGTGTAGGCGGCGCCGTACGCCTCCAGGGCCCAGACCTCCATCTCACCGAAGCGCTGGCCGCCGAACTGCGCCTTACCGCCCAGCGGCTGCTGGGTGATCATGGAGTACGGGCCGGTGGAACGGGCGTGGATCTTGTCGTCCACCAGGTGGTGCAGCTTCAGCATGTACATGTAGCCGACGGACACCGGGTCCGGGAACGGCTCGCCGGAGCGGCCGTCGAACAGGGTGGCCTTGCCGTTGGTGCCCATCAGCCGGTCGCCGTCACGGGTGACGTTGACGTGGCCGAGCAGGCCCTCGATCTCGTGGGCCTCGGCACCGTCGAACACCGGGGTGGCGACGTTGACCGGGCCGGACTGCCGCGGGAAGTTCGGCAGGTCCTTGATCCACTCCGGCTCCCCCTGGATGTCCCAGCCGCGCGAGGCGGCCCAGCCCAGGTGCAGCTCCATGACCTGGCCCAGGTTCATGCGGCCCGGGACGCCCAGCGGGTTCAGGATGATGTCCACCGGGGTGCCGTCGGCCAGGAACGGCATGTCCTCGACCGGCAGGATCTTGGAGATGACGCCCTTGTTGCCGTGGCGGCCGGCCATCTTGTCGCCGTCGGTGATCTTGCGCTTCTGCGCCACGTAGACGCGCACCAGCTGGTTCACGCCCGGGGGCAGGTCGTCGTCCTCGTCGCGGTCGAAGATGCGCACCCCGATCACGGTGCCGGACTCGCCGTGCGGCACCTTCAGGGAGGTGTCACGCACCTCGCGGGACTTCTCGCCGAAGATGGCGCGCAGCAGGCGCTCCTCCGGGGTCAGCTCGGTCTCGCCCTTCGGGGTGACGCGGCCGACCAGGATGTCCCCGGCCTCGACCTCGGCACCGATGTGGATGATGCCGCGCTCGTCGAGCTGGGCCAGCACCTCGTCGGAGACGTTCGGGATGTCCCGGGTGATCTCCTCGGCGCCCAGCTTGGTGTCACGGGCGTCGACCTCGTGCTCCTCGATGTGGATCGAGGTCAGCACGTCCTCCGAGACCATGCGCTGGGACAGGATGATGGCGTCCTCGTAGTTCAGGCCCTCCCAGGGCATGAACGCGACCAGCAGGTTCTTGCCCAGGGCCAGCTCGCCGTGGTCCGTGGCCGGGCCATCGGCGATGATGCTCAGGCGCTCCACGCGGTCGCCCTCGGAGACGCGCACCCGCTGGTTGTAGGCGTTGCCCTGGTTGGAGCGGGCGAACTTCATGATCGGGTAGTGCTTCATGGTGCCGTCGTCCTGCATGACGGTCACGAGGTCGGCGGCGACCTCGGTCACCACGCCGGGGGCGTCGGCGGTGATGGAGTCACCGGCGTCCACGGCCACGTACTTCTCCATGCCGGTGCCCACGTAGGGGGCCTCGGCCTGGAGCAGCGGCACGGCCTGGCGCTGCATGTTGGCGCCCATGAGCGCGCGGTTGGCGTCGTCGTGCTCGAGGAACGGGATCAGGGCCGTGGCGGCCGAGACCATCTGCCGCGGCGAGACGTCCATGTAGTCGATGTCGTCCACGGAGGACAGCACGGGCTCGCCGCCACCGCCGCGCTGACGGCAGAGCACGAGCTCCTCGGCGAAGGAGCCGTCCTCGTTGAGCGGGGCGTTGGCCTGGGCGATCTGGGCCACCAGCTCGTCATCGGCGGTCAGGTAGTCCACCTGCTCGGTGACGATCCCGTCCACGACCTTGCGGTACGGGGTCTCGATGAAGCCGAAGGGGTTGATCCGCCCGAAGGTCGCCAGCGAGCCGATCAGGCCGATGTTCGGGCCTTCCGGGGTCTCGATGGGGCACATGCGGCCGTAGTGCGAGGGGTGCACGTCACGGACCTCCATGCCGGCCCGGTCGCGGGACAGGCCGCCCGGGCCCAGCGCGGACAGGCGACGCTTGTGCGTCAGTCCGGCCAGCGGGTTGTTCTGGTCCATGAACTGGGACAGCTGGGAGGTGCCGAAGAACTCCTTGATCGAGGCCACCACGGGGCGGATGTTGATCAGGGTCTGCGGGGTGATGGCCTCGACGTCCTGGGTGGTCATGCGCTCGCGCACGACGCGCTCCATGCGGGACAGGCCGGTGCGGATCTGGTTCTCGATCAGCTCGCCCACGGCGCGGATGCGGCGGTTGCCGAAGTGGTCGATGTCATCGACCTCGACGCGCACCTCGACGTCCTCGCCGTCGCGCTTGCCCGTGATGGTCCGCTCGCCGGCGTGCAGGGCCACGATGAAGTGGACCATCTGGGCGATGTCGTCCTCGGTCAGCACGGAGGCGTTCGGGTCGCCCAGGGGCAGGTCCACGCCCAGCTTGCGGTTGAGCTTGTACCGGCCCACCTTCGCCAGGTCGTAGCGCTTGGGGGTGAAGTACAGGTTGTTCAGCAGGTTCTGCGCGGCGTCCACGGCGGCGGGCTCGCCCGGGCGCAGCTTGCGGTAGATGTCCAGCAGGGCCTCGTCCTGGCCCTCGGTCGGGTCCTTCTCGAGGGTGGCGCGGATGGAGTCGTACTGGCCGAACTCCTCCAGGATGCGGGACTCGCTCCAGCCCATGGCCTTGAGCAGCACGGTGACCGGCTGCTTGCGCTTGCGGTCCAGGCGCACGCCGACCTGGTCACGCTTGTCCACCTCGAGCTCGAACCAGGCACCGCGGGAGGGGATGACCTTGGCGGTGAAGATGTCCTTGTCCGAGGTCTTGTCCGGGGTGCGCTCGAAGTAGGCGCCCGGGGAGCGGACCAGCTGGGACACGACGACACGCTCGGTGCCGTTGATGACGAAGGTGCCCTTCTCCGTCATCAGCGGGAAGTCGCCCATGAACACCGTCTGCTGCTTGATCTCGCCGGTGTTGTTGTTCATGAACTCGGCCTTGACGTACAGCGGCGCGGCGTAGGTGGTGTCGCGCTCCTTGCACTCGTCCACCGGCATCTTCGGGTCGGAGAACTCCGGCTCGGTGAACGACAGGGACATGGTGCCCTGGAAGTCCTCGATCGGGGAGATCTCCTCGAAGATGTCCGACAGGCCGGAGGTGACGGCGACCGAGTCGTCGCCGATCTCCTGGGCGTGGGCCACGCGCTCGGCCCAGCGGGAGTTGCCGACCAGCCGGTCGAAGGACTCAGTCTGCAGGGCCAGGAGGTCCGGCACGTCCAGTGGCTCGTGGATCTTCGCGAAGGTGATCCGGCCGGCGCTGGTGCCGGAGCGGGGCGAGATGGCCCCGGGAGTGTTAGCGGTTTCGGTATTTGAGGTGCTCGAGGCGACCAAGAGGGTTCCTTCCACAGACCGTCTGCATTTCCGTTCGCTCCCCGACCCGATCCACGACGTCCGGGGCCCACCGCTATTTGAAGGCCCGACCGGACGCCACGCCGCCGAGGTCGGTCATCCGGGCACGCCGGGACACACCTCAGGGGTGGACAGAAGGGAGACGTAAGGACTTAGCATAACCGCCACAGCCCCGGAAGTCCACTTACTCCGCGAGTCCTCGCCGTGAACGTGCCGAGGGTGTGAGACGCTACGAGACTCGGCCCAGCCGCTCCCCCAGCACCGGCCAGTTCCCCAGGCCGGTCGTCACCGCCCGCTGCAGGCGCGGGCCCAGCGGGGTCTCCACCCAGCGGTGCACCAGCCACGCGGCGCCCAGGACCGAGGCCAGGGCCAGGCCCAGGACCCACTGCCGGGGCAGGACCGGCGAGAGCAGCATGATGACCCACCAGCCCCACAACTGGTGCAGCAGGTACACGGGGTAGGTCAGGCTGCCGGCCAGCGCGGCCCCGGGCAGCCGCACGCGGGCCAGCGGCGTGAGCACGATCACCGCCACCACCGCGAACAGTCCCACCACGATCAGCGCGAAGAGCGCCGTCGGGTAGTCGTAGCCGGTGAGCTCGGCGGTCTCGCGCTGCTGGATGCCCGCGGACCACTGGGTGGCCAGCGCCACGTTCACGGCCAGGACGGCCCAGCGGCCGGGGGTGTGACCGAACCGGAACAACAGGAACAGTGCCATGCCGCCGGCGAAGAGGGCCGAGTACTCGGGGAAGAACACGTGCTGCACCCAGCCGACGTCGTGCCCCGCGGCGCCCAGGCCGAGGTACAGGCCGTTGCCGAGCAGCGGCCAGGCCAGGGCGAAGGCGAGCACGCGGCGAACGGTCATGCCGATCAGGGTGAAGGCGAGGATCCACAGGTAGAACTTCATCTCCACCCACAGCGTCCAGTAGACGCCGTCGAGGTGGCCCACCCCGAACCCGCCCTGGAACATCGTCAGATTGACCCACAGGTCCGAGGGACTGCGATTGACCCCGAGCTCGGGCCAGACGACGAAGATCAGCGCGGCGGCACCGAGCACCGCCACCCAGTAGGCGGGGTACAACCGGCCCACGCGCGAGCCGATGAACCGCGCCGGGGACTTGCCGAAGGACGAGAGCAGGATCACGAAGCCGGAGATGACGAAGAACAGCTGCACGCCCAGGGCGCCGACGGCCGTGAACTGGCTCAGCCAGGGCCAGGCCTCGGCGGCCGGGTCACCGTGGCGGCCCCAATTGCCGTGGTGCCACGCGGTCCAGTGGAACAGCACCACGGCCAGCGCGGCGACGAGCCGGAGCGCGTCCAACAACGCCAGGCGGGGCCGGGCCGGCGCCGGCGTGGCCCGCGGTTCCCCCTGCTGCTGCGGCTGCGGCGGGGCTACCCGCTGCATCTCTGCTGTCGCGACCATCGGTCGGCCCCCTCCAGTATCCCTCGCCCTGCCCGAACCACCTTTACGGTTTCGTTACCTTAGGCAGTCAGTCTGGGTGTCCGCTGGGAGGATGGCGTTAAACGCCACGGCCCCTCCGTCCCGCGCAGGCGGGAGGGAGGGGCCGTGGGTGTGGGCAGCGGCTAGGCTCGCATCACTTGAGGGTGACGGTGGCGCCGGCAGCCTCGAGCTGCTCCTTGGCCTTGTCCGCGGTCTCCTTGTTGACGCCCTCCAGGACGGGCTTCGGAGCGCCGTCGACCAGGTCCTTGGCTTCCTTCAGACCCAGCGAGGTCAGGGCGCGGACCTCCTTGATGACGCCGATCTTCTTGTCGCCGGCGGCCTCGAGGACGACGTCGAACTCGCTCTGCTCCTCGGCAGCAGCGGCCTCGCCGCCACCGGCGGCGGGGGCGGCAGCAGCGGCGACCGGTGCGGCAGCGGTGACCTCGAACTTCTCCTCGAACGCCTTGACGAACTCGGACAGCTCGATGAGGGACAGCTCGGCGAACTGCTCGAGCAGCTCTTCAGTGGACAGCTTGGCCATGATTGGCTCCTTTACTTGAGGGTTCTCACGTATGTGGGGTGAAACGTGGCCGCTGGACGCGACCGGGGGGTGTTACTCGGCTGCGGGGGCAGCGGCGCCGCCCTGCTCCTCGACCTTCGCGCGCAGGGCGTCCACGGTGCGGACGGCCTGGGACAGCGGGGCCTGCAGCATGTAGGCCGCCTTGTACAGGTTGCCCTTCATGGCACCTGCCAGCTTGCCCAGCAGAACCTCGCGGGACTCGAGGTCCGCGAGCTTCTTGACGGCCGCCTCATCGAGGAACTGGCCCTCCATGTAGCCGCCCTTGACGATCAGGGCATCGTGGTTCTTGGCAAAGTCACGCATCGCCTTGGCCGCGTCCACCGGGTCGCCGGAGACGAAGGCAATCGCGGACGGACCGGTCATCTTGCCCTCGAAGGCGTCGATGCCGGCCTGCTTGGCCGCGATCTCGCTGAGCGTGTTCTTCACCACGGCGTAGGTCGCGTTCTCACCGAGTGCACGACGGAGCTCCTTGAGCTCGGCCACGGTGAGACCACGGTATTCCGTCAGGACGGCTGCGGTGGAGGTGCGGAAGAGTTCCGCCAGCTCCGCCACAACAGCGTTCTTCTCAGACGTCGCCATGGCACTCCTTCCATTACTTGGGGCCGGCACCCGTCCTGGAGACAAGAAAACGCCCCGTGCAGGTGCACGGGGCGTGGCAGTACCGTCGAGCCCTGGGGCTCACCGGGAAGGCGTTGCTCTGTCTCACCTGCGCAGGCCGCCTCCTGAAGGAGGGCTTTACGATCGGTTCCGCGAGGGATCCGACGACCGGCGGTCTTTGGTGCGTCCAGAATACGCGGGAGTCCGGCGCATCACCAAATCGGGCCGGCGGACCCCGGGCGGCCGTACCCCGGGCTCCCGCTCCCCCCGATCCTCCTCTGCCAGCCGGGACGGGTGGACACCGGCCGGAAGCCCAGCGTCTCGTTGGCGCGCAGGATGGCCGCGTTCTCCCGGGCGGCCCAGGCGTACACCCGCTCGACGGTGGGCCTGGACCGCACCAGCCGCGAGATGTTGGCGGCCTTCAGCAGCAGCGCGAGGTGGCGACCGCGGTGGTCGGGGTGCACCAGGGTGCTGCCCTGGTAGGCCACCTGCGGCAGGTCCCGGAAGGTCTCGATGTCCGAGTGCCCCACCAGCCGGCCCGAGGGCCGGTGCCGTGCGGCGGTGGTGACCATGGTGAGATGGATCTGCTCCCGGGCCCGCTCCTCCGCGCGCAGGCGGTCCACGTCCCAGGCCTCGGGGACGATCTCGAGCTCTCCCCGGGGCGCCTCGGCCGGCATCCGTCCCCGCAGTCCCGCCATCGACTCGGCGTGCTCCTCGGGGCAGGCACCCTCCCAGCCCACCAGCTCGTAGTCACCGCCCGGACCGCCCGCCGCCTCCACCTGCCGGGCCGGACCGGCCGCCTCGGGCAGCGCCAGCACCGAACACCACTCCAGCTGGGCCAGCACGTAGCCGCGGGCCGCGGCGAACGCCGCGTCCGCCGCGCTGGACCGCACCTCCGGCGGGCCGGCGGAGGCCGGGTCCACGAGGGCGTTGTCCGTCCAGGACTGCAGGGTGGTGTGCCCCCGGCGCAGCGCCTCGGCCTCGATCCCGGCCAGCAGCGCCGATCCCACGCCCCGGCGCCGGAAACCCGGGTGCACCCCCACCCACACCTCGGCCGTGGCCGCGGCCGGCGTGGCGGCGAGGAATCCGAACCCGACGATCCGGCCGGGATCCTCGGGGTCGTCCAGCCGCGCGGCGACATAGTCCACCCGGAAGTCCGGACGGGGCCGGGCCGCGGCGAGCCGGTTCTCCGGCGATTCGTAGAAGTCGTTGGAGCCCCAGAACAGGGAGGTGATCAGGTTGGCCAGCTGGGAGACCTGGAGGAAGTCGGCCGTGGTGGCCGGCATCGGCAGGCGGGATTGGTCGAGGTGCTGGGGCAGCTCGAGCCAGTCGAGCGCCAGGCCGTGCCGCGTGTCGGTCATGGCCCCATGATGCCGCACTCACGCCCAGACCATGATCGCGGACCCCGCCGCCGAGACGGTTCCCGTCCGGCTGTAGGCCTGGACGACGTACCAGTACCGGCGCCGCGGCTCCGCGGTGAGGTCCCCCCAGCGACCCGCCCCGGTGGCCGCCGGCAGGACGGCCAGGAGGTCCTCGGCCGTCCCCGGCAGGGCCGGGATGGTGGCGCTGTAGGCGCGCTGCCGCCAGATGGCGATCCAGCGGGCGGGTTCCGCACCGGCCGGCAGCGTCCACTCCAGGGTGAGGCCGCTGACCGTGCGCCCGGCCCGGGTGAACGCGGGCGACGGCGGCCGGGCGGCGTTGAGCCACCGGACGGGCAGCGGCAGGGCACGGCGCTGGTAGTGCACCGAGCGCACCCGGCTCATCGCGCCGAGCTCGTCCGCGCGGACGGCACTGGCGTTGTAGTAGGCATTCCCCTCCACCTGGGTCAGCCCACGGCCCAGCGCCACGTGGTTGCTCAGTTCCGCGGGATTCGTCCAGCCGGCGTCGCCGACCTTGTACACGGCCTCCCCCAGGGCGATGTGCGTGCGGGTCACGGTGCCCTGCAGGGACCACCAGCGGGACAGCACGTCGTAGTCCGCCGTCGGGTGTCCCTGCTGCCAGTACAGCTGGGGGATGAACAGGTCCGTCCACTGCTCGCGCAGCCACAGGCGCGTGTCGGCGTACAGGTCGTCGTACGCCTGGAGCCCGGCGGTGTCCGAACCGGCCGTGGAGCTGGTGCGGTTGCGCCAGATGCCGAAGGGGCTGACGCTGAAGACGGCGCGCCGGTCGGCCGCGTGGACGTCCAGGCCGGCGTAGCGCACGAAGCGGTTGACGTTGTCCCGGCGCCAGGTGGCACGGGTCCGTCCGGCACCGTAGAGCGCGAAGGAGGCGTCGTCGCCGATGACCTGGCCCGCCGCCGGGTATGGGTAGAAGTAGTCGTCCAGGTGCACGCCGGCGACGCCGTAGCGCGAGGCGATCTCGGCCAGCACCGCCCGCACGTGCAGGCGCACCTCCGGCCGGCCGGGATCCAGGTACCGCCGTCCCCCGTAGGCGTAGGTGAAGGACGGGTTGCGCGCGGCGAAGCTGCCCGGGTGCAGCGAGGTCAGCGAGGTGTCCATGGCCACCCGGAAGGGGTTGGCCCAGGCGTGGACCTCCAGTCCGCGCCGCGAGGCCTCGGCCACCGCCCACTCGAGCGGGTCCCAGCCCGGGTCCTGGCCCAGGGTGCCGGTCAGGTACCGTGACCACGGCTCCCCGAGCGTGGACCGGTAGAAGCGGTCACCGGCCGCCCGGACCTGCAACAGGACCGCGTTGCAGCCGCGCAGGGCGGCCAGCCGGATGAGCTCGCCCAGCTCGGCGCGCTGCTGCGTGACGCTCAGCCCCGGGCGCGAGGGCCAGTCGACGTTGAGCACGGTCGCCACCCACAGGCCGCGGAACTCGTGCAGCGGCCGGGTGACCGAGGTGGCCGTGTCCCGCGCGGTGACGGTGTACGGGACCCAGGCGCGGCCGGTGGCCGCCTGGGAGACGCCGGCCGGGGGCCCCGTGACGGCGGAGAGGGCGACCGCCGCGGCGCCGCCGGAGATCAGGCTCCGTCGCGTGGGGCCGGGGGATGCCGGGCGCGACGGCACCGGGTGTGCCGAGACCATGGTGCACTGCCTTCCTCGCCCCTCTGGGGAGGAATTCTGCTCCGCGTCACGGACGGCGTCGAGTGCTGGGCGCCCCGGGGCCCGGCACCTGCGCCGGAACGACAGAGCGCCGGACCCCGGGTACTCCCGGGATCCGGCGCTCTGCCGCGGATGAGGATCAGGCCTCGGCGGTCACCTTGACCACGTTCGGGTCGACCTTGATGCCGGGACCGAAGGTGGTGGAGATGGTGGCCTTGGAGATGTACCGGCCCTTGGAGGCGGACGGCTTCAGGCGCAGCACCTCCTCGAGGGCGGCGGCGTAGTTCTCCGCCAGCTTGTCGGCGTCGAAGCTGGTCTTGCCGATGATGAAGTGCAGGTTGGCGTGCTTGTCGACGCGGAAGTCGATCTTGCCACCCTTGATGTCGGTCACGGCCTTGGCCACGTCCGGGGTCACGGTGCCGGTCTTCGGGTTCGGCATCAGGTTGCGCGGGCCGAGGATCTTGCCCAGGCGGCCGACCTTGCCCATCATGTCCGGCGAGGCCACGGCGGCGTCGAAGTCGGTCCAGCCGCCGGAGATCCGGGCGATCAGGTCGTCGGAACCGACGACGTCGGCGCCGGCGGCCTCGGCGGCCGCGGCCTTGTCACCGGTGGCGAAGACGACCACGCGGGCGGTCTTGCCGGTGCCGTGCGGCAGGTTGACGGTGCCGCGCACCATCTGGTCGGCCTTGCGCGGGTCGACGCTCAGGCGGAAGGCGACCTCCACGGTGGCGTCGGACTTCGACGGGTTGGTCTCCTTGGCCAGGGCGATCGCCTCGGCGGGGCCGTAGACAGCGTCCCCGATCTTCTCCTGGGCGGCCTTGTATGCTTTGCTGCGCTGTGCCATCTGCGTGTTCTCCTTATGCAGTCGTGGTCTGCGGGTCGCGCGCGACCCTGCCACTGGGGGTGTGAGGGGTTCCGTCAGCCGTCGACGGTGATGCCCATGGAACGGGCGGTGCCGGCGATGATCTTGGCCGCGGCCTGGACATCGTTGGCGTTGAGGTCTTCCATCTTGGTCTGGGCGATCTCCTCGCACTGGGCCTGGGTCAGCTTGCCGACCTTGTCCGTGTGCGGGGTGGCGGAGCCCTTCTTGACGCCTGCGGCCTTCTTGATCAGCTCGGCGGCCGGCGGGGTCTTGGTGACGAAGGTGAACGAGCGGTCCTCGTACACGGTGATCTCCACCGGCACGACGTTGCCGCGCTGGGATTCCGTCGCAGCGTTGTACGCCTTGCAGAACTCCATGATGTTCACGCCGTGCTGACCGAGCGCAGGGCCGATCGGAGGTGCCGGGTTGGCGGCGCCTGCCTGGATCTGCAGCTTGATCAGGCCTGCGACCTTCTTCTTGGGGGCCATTTTCGGGTCCTTCTACTTGCGGGTTTCCCGCGGGGCACAGGAGCGTGTCCCGGGGCTGGTGGCCGCCGTGGCGCGGCAGCCGGTCCGCTCCCGCCCGGCCAAAGCAACCGTGCGGGGGCGAAGTCTGGACTGTCCTACCGGATCTTCGTGACCTGGCCGAAGGACAGGGTCACGGGGGTCTCCCGCTCGAAGATGGTCACGAGGACCACGAGCTGCTGGGATTCCACCTTGACCTCGGAGATGGTGGCCGGGAGGGTCTCGAACGGCCCGTCGTTGACGGTGACCGACTCGCCGACCTCGAAGTCGACCTCGATCGCCGGCATGGACTCCTCGGTCCCGGCCGGTGCGGGGCGGCCCTCGGCCTGCGCGGCCTTGGTGGCCTCCTGCAGGACGGAGGGCGAGATCATGTCGAAGACCTCCTGCAGGGACAGCGGCATCGGGTCATGGGCGTTGCCCACGAACCCGGTGACGCCGGGGGTGTGCCGCACGACGCCCCAGGAGGCGTCCGTCAGGTCCATGCGCACGAGCACGTAACCGGGGATGCGCACCCGGTTGACGAGCTTGCGCGTGGTGTTGCGGATCTCCACGACCTCTTCCATGGGGACTTCGATCTCATAGATGTAGTCCTCCATCTCCTGGGTCTGGATACGCGTCTCGAGGTTGGTCTTCACGCGCTTCTCGTACCCGGCGTAGGTGTGGATGACGTACCAGTCACCGGGCTGGCGGCGCAGCCGCGCGCGCAGCTCCTCGGCCGGGTCGGCCGCGGGCTCGGCGACGGCGGGGGCAGCGGCGACGGCGTCAGGCGCTTCCTCGGCGACGTCCGTGGCGGCCTCGGCGGCGGCGACGTCGGACTGGTCGTCCTCGACGGCCTCGGCGAGTTCGGCCTCGGTGTCCTCCACCTCGGCGTCCAGCGCGGGCTCCCCGGCCACGGCAGCGTCCTCGGCAGTCTGGGGCTCCTGAGACGGCTGGGCCTCTTCGGCGAGGACGGCGTCCTCAACGGCCTGCGGTTCGAGTTCCTGCTCGGACACGGGTTCCTGCTTTCTTCACGCGGTCGACGTCATTCCGGCAGGGCGCGTCCTCCGGCTGGCCAGTCAGGCGCTGCCGTCACCGAAGACGAAGGAAGCACCCGTGCCGAACACGAAGTCCAGCAGGCTGACGAGCAAGATCATCAGGATCACGAACGCGAGCACGATGCCCGTGAGCTTGACCAGTTCCTCGCGGGTCGGGGTGACGACCTTTCGCAGCTCGTCCACGACCTGGCGCAGGAACAGGCCGATCCGGCCGAAGAAACCACGCTTCCGCGGCGCATCGGGGGTCTTCTCCCCCGTGCTGTTCGCAGCTGCCTCGGTCACGCGGCCTCACTTGCTAGTCGACACTGAACTGTCCTGCCGGGGGCTCCGGATCACTCCGGACCACCCTGCGCAGGGTAGACAGGACTCGAACCTGCAACCTGCGGTTTTGGAGACCGCTGCGCTACCAATTGCGCCACTACCCTTCGGGTCCGCAACGTGACGACTCAACGGCACGGCCCGTCATGGTGCTTTTCAACACCGGGGATCCACTCTACGTCATCTTGGGGAGTGAGTCGAACCGGTAGGCTGAACGCCATGACGTCACACACTCCGCGCAGTCGTGTCTCCCAGCGCATCGGATCGATCGCCGAGTCGGCCACTCTGGCCGTTGATGCCAAGGCCAAGGCCCTCAAGGCCGCCGGGCGCCCCGTCATCGGCTTCGGTGCCGGCGAGCCGGACTTCCCCACCCCGGGGTACATCGTCGAGGCGGCCGTCGAGGCCGCTCGCGACCCGAGGAACCACCGCTACTCCCCCGCCGCCGGACTGCCCGAGCTGCGCCAGGCGATCGCGGACAAGACCCTGCGGGACTCCGGCGTGAGCCTGGAGCCGAGCCAGGTCCTGGTGACCAACGGCGGCAAGCAGGCCGTCTACAACACCTTCGCCACCCTGCTGGACCCGGGCGACGAGGTCATCGTCCCCACGCCCTTCTGGACCACGTACCCCGAGTCGATCCGGCTGGCCGGCGGCGTGCCCGTGGAGGTCTTCGCCGGCCCGGAGACCGGTTACAAGGTCTCCGTGGACCAGCTCGAGGCGGCCCTGACCGACCGCACCAAGGTGCTGCTGTTCGTCTCCCCCTCCAATCCGACCGGCGCCGTGTACTCCCCGGAGGCCACCGCCGAGATCGGCCGCTGGGCCGCCGCGCGGGGCCTGTGGGTCGTCACGGACGAGATCTACGAGCACCTGACCTACGACGGCGTCCCGTTCACCTCGATCGCCGCCGCCGTGCCGGACCTGGCCGAGCAGGTGGTCATCCTCAACGGGGTGGCCAAGACTTACGCCATGACCGGCTGGCGGGTGGGCTGGATGGCCGGGCCGAAGGACGTCATCAAGGCCGCCGCGAACCTGCAGTCCCACGCCACCTCCAACGTCGCCAACGTCTCCCAGCGCGCGGCACTGGCCGCCGTCTCCGGCCCCCTGGACGCGGTCCAGGAGATGAAGGCGGCCTTCGACCGGCGCCGCCGGGCCATGGTCGAGGCCCTGAACGCGGTGCCCGGGTTCTCCTGCCCGACGCCGGAGGGCGCCTTCTACGCCTACGTGGACGTCCGCGACGCGCTGGGGAAGACCTACCGCGACGTGACCCCGCAGACCTCCGCCGACCTGGCCGGGTTCATCCTGGACGAGGCCGAGGTGGCCGTCGTCCCGGGCGAGGCGTTCGGGCCCTCCGGGTTCCTGCGGCTGTCCTACGCCCTGGGCGACGAGGACCTCGCCGAGGGCGTCGGCCGCATCCAGAGGCTGCTCTCCGAGTAACCGCATCTGCGCCTCATGGCAGTCTTTCCTGCCGCAGGTGCGTGACGTAGGGTCGGGGTCATGACTCTGCTGCGCATCGCCGAGGCGTCCCGGTACCTGGGTGTCAGCGACGACTCCGTGCGCCGCTGGGTGTCCTCCGGACGCCTGACCGCCCACACGGACGAGGCCGGGCGGGCCGCCGTCGACGGGGTGGAGGTGGCCCGGCTGGTCCGGGAGACCACGGCACGGGCAGACGCCGGGTCGCACGGGCTGCGCGTCTCGGCCCGCAACCGGTTCACCGGGCTGGTGACCGACGTGCTCATGGACACCGTGATGGCCCAGGTGACCCTGCAGTGCGGGCCCTTCCGCGTGGTGTCGCTGATGAGTGCGGAGGCCGCACGGGACCTGGGGCTGGAACCGGGCACGCCGGCGTCCGCGGTCGTGAAGGCCACCACCGTGATCATCGACTGCGACGAGGCCTGACCGTGAGGGCCCGCCTCCCCGCGCTGCTCGTCCTGGCCGCCGCCTCGGCGCCGGTGATGACCGGCTGCGCGGGAGGCTCCGCCGCCCAGGACGTCCCCGCCCAGGACACCGCCACCGCGGACGTCACGCTGACCGTCTTCACGGCGGCCTCGCTGTCGGACGCCTTCGAGCAGATCGGCGAGGACTTCGAAGCCGAGCACCCCGGTGTGACGGTGCGGTTCAACGTCGCCGGTTCGTCCGACCTGGTCCAGCAGGTCATCGCCGGGGCGCCGGCGGACGTCTTCGCCCCGGCGGACGTGCCGACCATGGACCGGGCCGTCGGCGCCGGGGCCGTCTCCGGTACGCCCCGGCCGTTCGCCACCAACGTGCTCACGCTGGTCACGCCGCCGGACAACCCCGCGGGCATCGCGTCCCTCGCGGACGCCGCGGCCGAGGGCGTGAACCTGGTGGCCTGTGCCCCCCAGGTCCCCTGCGGCCAGGCCACGGCCGCCCTCGCCCGGGCGTCCGGTCTCGCCCTGGACCCGGTCAGCGAGGAGTCCTCCGTCACGGACGTGCTGGGCAAGGTCACCTCCGGCGAGGCCGATGCCGGGCTGGTCTACGTCACGGACGCCGCCCGGGCCGGGGAGGCGGTGCGCACCGTGGACCTGGAGCACGCCCGGTCGGCCGTGAACACCTACCCGATCGCCGCGCTGGCGGAGGCGGAGCATCCCGGGCCGGCCGACGCGTTCGTCGAGCACGTCCTGGGCGCGCAGGGTCAGGAGGTGCTCGGGCATGCCGGCTTCGGCCACCCGTGACGTCCCGGTCCGCCCCCCGCGCGCCCTGACGGTCGTCGGCGTCCTGGGCGGCGCGGCCATCCTGCTGCCCTTCGTCGCGCTCGTGGCGGGGGTGGACCTGACCCGGCTGCCCCGGTTGCTGACCTCCCCGGCGGCGCTCGACGCCCTGGGGTTGTCCCTGCGGACGTCCCTGGCGGCCACGGCCGTCTGCCTGGTCCTGGGGATCCCGCTGGCGCTGACGCTGACCCGGCTGGAGTTCCCGGGCCGCAGCGTGGCCCGCTCGCTCGTGCTGCTGCCGCTCGTGGTGCCTCCCGTGGTCGGGGGCATCGCGCTCACGGAGGCCTTCGGCCGCCGCGGACTGGTCGGAGAGCACCTGCACGTGCTGGGGATCGACATCGCGTTCACCACCGCGGCCGTCGTCATGGCCCAGGTGTTCGTCTCCCTGCCCTTCCTCGTGGTCGCGCTGGAGGGGTCGCTGCAGACCCGGGGTGATGCCCACGAGCGCACCGCCCTGTCCCTGGGCGCCTCCCCGGCGCGCACCTTCCGCACCGTCACGCTGCCGCTGATGGCCCCCGGGCTCCTCGCGGGCACGGTGCTGACCTTCGCCCGTGCACTGGGCGAGTTCGGGGCCACCATCACCTTCGCCGGCTCGATGCAGGGCACCACCCGGACCCTGCCGCTGCAGGTCTACCTGGAGCGGGAGACGGACCCCGAGGCCGCCGTCGCGCTGTCCCTGCTGCTGGTGGTGGTGGCGCTGGCCGTCATCACGCTGGCCTACGGGCGCAAGCGGGTGACGATCTCGTGACGGGCCTCGACTGCCGCGTGGTGGTCCCCGAGCGCGAGGTGGACGTGGCGTTCACGGTCCCGCAGGGACAGACCCTGGCGCTGCTCGGGGCGAACGGCGCCGGCAAGTCCACCGTGCTGGACGCGCTGGCCGGCTGGCTGCGCCCGGAGTCCGGCTACGCGACGCTGGGCACGGAGGTCCTCTTCGACGGCGGCACGTGGGTCCCGGCCCGGCACCGCCGGGTCGGCTACCTGGCCCAGGACGCGCGGTTGTTCCCGCACCTGAGCGCCGAGGCGAACGTCGCCTACGGGCTGGACCGGGCCGGCGTCGTGGGCCGGTCGGCGCGGCGGCGGGTGGCCCGGAAGTGGCTGGAACGGGTGGGCGTGGGCCACCTGGCGGGACGGCGTCCGCACCAGCTCTCCGGGGGCCAGGCGCAGCGCACCGCGATCGCCCGCGTCCTGGCCTCGGATCCCCGGCTGGTCCTGCTGGACGAACCGCTGTCCTCGCTGGACGCCCAGGTGGTGCCGCAGGTCCGCGCCCTGCTCGCCGAGGTGCTCACCGGCCGCACGACCGTGCTGGTGACCCATCACGCGGCGGACGCCGAGGCGCTGGCCCACTCCACCCACCGGATCGCTAGAGCAGACCCCGTTCGCCCGCCCACCGGGTGAGCTCGTGGCGGTTGGACAGCTGCAGCTTGCGCAGCACGTTGGACACGTGCGTCTCCACCGTCCGCACGGAGATGAACAGCTCCCGCGCGGCCTCCTTGTACGTGTAACCGCGGGCGATGAGCCGCATGACCTCCAGCTCCCGGGCCGAGAGCAGGTCGAGCTCCTCGTCCCGCACCGCGACGTCCGCCGTCCCGAAGGCGTCCAGCACGAACCCGGCCAGCCGCGGGGAGAACACGGCGTCCCCGCCGGCCACCCGCTGCACGGCGTCCGAGACATCGGCCCCCGAGATCGTCTTGGTGACGTAGCCGCGGGCCCCGGCGCGGATGACCGCCACCACGTCCTCCGCGGCGTCCGAGACGGAGATCGCCAGGAACCGCACGCCGGGCGCCAGCTCCTGGCAGGCCGCGGCCACCTCGGCTCCCCCACCGCCGCGGCCGCCGGGCAGGTGCACGTCCAGCAGCACCACGTCCGGGCGCACCTCGTGGATGGTCCGCACCGCCGAGTCCACGTCCCCGGCCTCGCCGACCACCTGGATGGCGGACGGGTCCAGGTCCGCCTTCAGTCCCGTCCGGAAGATCGCGTGGTCGTCCACGATGACGACCCTCACTGGTACCCGGTTCATCCCTGCCGCCCTTCCTCGCCGTTCTTCCCATTCTGCGCCGGGACCGGCAGGTGCAGCCGGACCTCGGTGCCGCCGTCGCCGGTGATGATCCTCGCCGTGCCGCCGGCACGCTCCATCCGCCCGACGACCGACTCCCGGATCCCGAGACGGTCCGCCGGGATCGCGGAGAGGTCGAAACCGGGACCGCGGTCCTTGACGAAGACCTCCACGGCCTCCGGCCGGGCCTCCGCGTAGACCTGGACGGGCCCGGCATGGCGCACCCCGTTGAGCATCGCCTCGCGCGAGGCCTGCAGCACCGGGTCCAGCCAGGGACCGGTGGCCGAACCGACGGTGACCACCTCGATGGGCTGGCCGTGGTCGTCCTCGATCGCCGCGGCCAGGTCCTCGAGCCGGTCCGTCAGGGTCCCGGTGGGCCGGGAGGGATCCTGGTAGAGGTACTGGCGCAGGTCGCGCTCCTGGGCGCGGGCCAGCCGCACCACGGTGGAGGGGGTGTCCGCGTTCTTCTGGATCAGGGCGAGGGTCTGCAGCACGGAGTCGTGCAGGTGGGCGGCGATCTCGGCCCGCTCCGTCTGGACGGCCAGCGCGGAGGTCTTCGCCGTGGCGTCACGCCACGCCTTGAGCACCCAGGGGGCGGCCACCAGCACCACGCCGGCGACGATCACCCCCGCCACCAGCAGTCCCAGCCACAACTCGTCCGTGCCCACGAAACCGGCCGCGAGCGCCAGCACGCCGGCCATCACCAGCAGCAGTCCGAGGGCGAGTGAGCTGATCCGCCCGGTCCGGGCCGCCCTCCCAGCGTCCCGCAGCGTGTCCAGTTGCAGCCAGGCCAGGGCGATGCCCAGCAGCACGACGGCCACCGGCCCGATCAGGCCCCAGTTCATCCGGATGCCGGCCCCCAGCTGCAGGGCGAGGACGGCGGCCACGCCCAGCAGCACGACCCCGAAGATCACCTGCCAGCCCTGGCCCAGGACGCCGCCCAGGCGGACGGGGGCCTCCCGGACCTGCTCCGCGGCACCGCGGACCGGGTCGCCGGCGGTGAGCACGGCCTCGTGCTCGTCCGGGACGAAGATCCACAGCCAGGCGTAGAAGACCACCCCGACCCCGCTGAGCAGGGTCAGGGCCACGACGCCGGCCCGCACCCACCCGGTGGGCAGGCCGAGGTACCGGGCCAGCCCGGCGCAGACGCCGGCGACGACCCGGCCCTCGGCCGGACGCGTGAGGACACTGTGCATGGCCTCCATCCTGCCCCAGTACGGGGCGCCCGCGGACCGTCCTCCGGGGGTTCTCCGGGTCGGATCAGGGGCTTTCCGGATACCGGGCCGGGATGCGCGCGGCGACGATGGAACCATGAACGAGAACCCCGCCTCCGGCTTCTACGCCTGGATCCACTCCCTGCGCACCGTCCGCAGTCCCCAGCGCTGGCTGGGCGGCGTGGTCGCCGGCATCGCCGACCGCATCGGACTGGACCACACGCTGGCCCGGGCCCTGTTCGTGGTGCTGACCCTGCTGACCGCGGGGCTGACCGTGCTGGCCTACGGACTGGCGTGGATGGTCCTGCCCGAACCGGACGGGCGGATCCACGCCCGGGAGGCCGGCCAGGGCCGGTGGACCTCCGGCATGACCGGGGGCCTGGTCCTGGCGATCCTCGGCGCGGTGGGCCTGTTCACCCCGCCCTACGGACCCGACGGCGGCTGGTGGGACGTCGGCGGGCTCCTCGGCCTGGCGGTGATCGGCCTGTTCATCTGGCTCGTCGCCTCCCGGTCCGGCCCACGCGCGCTGCCCCCGGGCCCCGCAGGCGCTGCGTCCGGGGCCCCGTCCGCGGCCGTGAACGAGCCCGTCTTCCTCGCCCCCTCCGACACGGCGTGGTACGCCAGCGGGCCCCAGCCCCCCTCACCCGGCCCCACCTCCCCCATCTCCTCCCCCGCCGACCGCGCCTCCGAAGGACGTGACCCCATGACCGCTCCCTCTGCCCACTACCAGGCTCCCTACCCCCCTCCGGCCCCCGCCGCGCCGCAACCGGCCATGGTCGACCGCACCCCGCCGTCGCTGGCCGGTTCCACCCAGCTGCTGGTCATCGGGGTCGCCGTCCTGGCCGGGGCCGCCGTCGCCGCCCTGAAGTACCTCGGTGTCTTCACCGCCGGCTGGGGCGTGATCTGGGCCGCCAGCCTGGCCACGGCCCTCGGCGTGATGGCCGTCGGCCTCATCGTCGGGGCGATCCTCGGCCGCGGCGGGGGCGGGCTGACCGTCACCACGGCCCTCCTGGTGGTCCCCGTCCTGCTGGCCACGGGCGGGACGTTCGTCCGCGGCGACTGGAACGGCGCGTGGGACTCCACGTGGGACGGCACCGTCCAGGGCGACAGCAGGACCGGGTACGACCTGAGTTTCGGCTCCGGCGTGATCGACCTGACCGGCGAGCCCGGCAGCACCGATCCGGGCGCGGACCCGATCCGCCTGGACGTGTCCTTCTCCGAGGCCGAGCTGATCGTGCCGCACGACGTGGACGTCTACCTCACCGTGGACAACGCCTTCAGCTCCGTGAACTCGGAGCCCACCGTGGCCGGCGACGCCCGCGTCCAGGTCGTGGACGCCCCCACCGACCGCCGGCTGGAGATCGACGCCGACCTGGCCTTCTCCACGCTGACCGTCCGGGTGGATGATCCGACCACCACACCCACCGAGCAGGAGTGAACACCATGACCACCCACGACCCGTACCCCCACGACCCGTACCCCCACGCACCGCAGGCCCAGGACGCGGAGGCCCAGGCCCTCGAGGACGAGATCACCCGCGGCACCCTCCGCGACCGCCACCGGGACCACGAGTTCGACGGGACCTCCGGTCGCGGCTCGACGGCCGCCGTCGGGACCCGGACAGCGCCCGAGGGCATCCGCACCGGCACCCTGGTGTGGGGCATCATCGCCCTGCTGGTGGCCCTGTGGTCCCTGTCCGCGACCGTGCTGGACTGGGACGTCGACCCGGCCCTGGTGCTGATCTGCCTGGCCGCGCTCGGCGGCCTGGTGCTCGTGGCCGGCGGCATCGCCGGCGCCACCCGGAAGGGGCACTGACCGTGGACGCCTTCTACCGCACCCTGCGCTCCATCCCCTACCGCCGCGGCCCGCGCCGCTGGGTCGCCGGCATCTGCGGGGGCCTGTCCGCGAAGTTCGGCTGGGACCCCACGCTGGTGCGGATCGTGGTCCTGCTGAGCTTCCTGCTGCCGTTCATCGGCGTCGGCACCTACCTGGTGGCGTGGCTCCTGCTGCCCTGGCAGGACGGGTCCATCCCGCTGGAGCGGGTCCTGCCCGGTCACCACTCGCGATAGCCTTCGATCAGGACCACCCGATCCAGCCTGTCGAAAGGACCTCCAGCATGCGCGTCGGCCTCCTGACCAGCGGCGGGGACTGCCCCGGACTCAACGCGGTCATCCGCTCCGCCGTCCTGCACGGCATCAAGACCTACGACTACGAGCTCGTGGGCATCCGGGACGGCTGGCGCGGACTGATCGAGGGCGACGTGGAGGACCTGCCCCGCCAGCGGGTCCGCGGCCTGGCCCGCACCGGCGGGACCATCCTGGGCACCTCGCGGACGCACCCCTACAACCACCCACGGGGCGGCCCGGAGAACATCAAGGCCCAGATGGCCCGGCTGGGGCTGGACGCCGTGGTGGCGATCGGCGGCGAGGGGACCCTGGCCGGGGCGAAACGGCTGTCCGACGACGGCGTCCCGCTGGTCGGGGTGCCCAAGACCATCGACAACGACCTCCAGGCCACCGACTACACCTTCGGCTTCGACACCGCCGTCTCGATCGCCACCGACGCCATGGACCGGCTCCGCACCACGGGCGAGTCCCACCACCGGTGCATGGTGGCCGAGGTGATGGGCCGGCACGTCGGCTGGATCGCCCTGCACTCGGGCATGTCCGCCGGTGCGCACGCAATCCTCATCCCGGAGCAGCGCACCTCCATGGAGCAGGTGTGCGACTGGGTCCGCCAGGTGCACGAACGGGGGCGGTCACCGCTCGTGGTCGTCGCCGAGGGCTTCGTCCCCGAGGGCCACGACGACCCGCTGGCCGAGGCCGGGGCGGACGCCTCCGGCCGGCCGCGACTGGGCGGGATCGGCGAGTGGGTGACGCACCGGATCGAGGACATGACCGGGATCGAGACCCGCAACACCGTGCTGGGCCACATCCAGCGCGGCGGTGCGCCCACCGGCTTCGACCGCGTGCTGGCCACCCGCTTCGGCATGGGGGCCATCGACCTCGTCGCCGACGGCGAGTACGGGAAGATGGTCGCCCTGGACGGCACCGAGATCGTCCGGGTGGAGCTCGCAGCCGCCCTGGACGGGCTCAAGGAGGTCCCGCAGCACCGCTACGACGAGGCGAAGGTGCTGTTCGGGCGTTAGCCTTCAAGGATGCCCGTCAACAGCCACACCCGCCAGATCATCGAGCTGGCCTGGTCCCGGATCCTGGGACTGCCCGACGGCTCGATCACCGAGGCCGCCGGGTCTCCCCCGGGCTCCCGGCGGATCGAGGTGGCCACGGACTCCGGCGCGCAGGACGGCGCGGACGAGCAGATCGCCACCTTCGTCCGCCTCTACCAGACCTCCGTGCTCTACGGTCCCCGCTGGCTGCTGGACGCCGCCCGGGACGTGGACGACGAGGTCCTGGCCCTGGAGTCCACGATGATCCGCCTCGGCGCCGGACACGCCGCCCGCTCCCTGGGCGAGTCGGCGCTCTACTACGCGGAGGACGTCCCGGAGATCGAGCGCTCCGGATCCGTGGCCGTGTCCTACGAGGCGGCCGACGCCGCCGCGCTCGAGGCGCTGTGCCCCGCGGACGACGTCACCGAGGTGGGGCTGTCCGGTCTGGACGCCACCTTCACCCTGGTTCCCGACGACGGCTCGGGCACCCCGACCGGCGACCCGGTTGCGGGGGCCGGGTACGAGGAATGGCAGGGGCTGATCGGCCACCTGGGCGTGCTGGTGCGCCCCGACGTGCGCCGGATGGGCCTGGGCGCCTACGCCGCGGCGATCGCCATGGAGGAGGCCTTCACCGAGGGGCTCGTGCCGCAGTGGCGGGCCGCGCTGGGCAACACCGCCTCGCAGCACCTGGCCGGCACCCTCGGCTTCGAGCTGGCCGGGTCACAGACGACGGTGCTGTTCACCCA
>NZ_CALMQR010000027.1:0-30946 GCF_937871995.1 uncultured Citricoccus sp.
CCGAGGTGGTGGCCGGCGGTGCGGTCGTGGTCGGCGGTGCCGAGGTGGTGGCCGGCGGTGCGGTCGTGGTCGGCGGTGCCGAGGTGGTGGCCGGTGCGGTCGTGGTCGGCGGTGCCGAGGTGGTGGCGGGCGCCTGAGGGCCGGTCGAGTAGTCCACCGTCACCAGCGTGCCCACGGGCATCTCGCCCTGCGGGGAGAGGGACAGGACGGTGCCCTCGGGGCTGCTGTCCTCGATGGGCCTGGCCTCGACCTCGAGTCCCAGGGCCTGCAGGGCGCGGGTGACGTCGTCGATCTGCTGTCCGCGGTACTGCGCTGCCACCACGTCGACGGTCTCCGGCAGCGTGCTGGTCTCGCTGGCCGAGGTGGGCGGAGCCGAGGTGGTCTCCTCGCCACCGCCACCGGCGAGCATCGGGCCGAGCCACATGCCGAGGATGACGAAGCCCGCCAGGGCCACCAGTCCGATCATCGGCCAGGTCCACGGGCTGCGCCGCTTGCGCCCGGCCGTGCGGTCCAGTGCGTCGTGGTCGTCGGCACCCCCGGACCCACCGGGTGCGGCGAGACCGGACGTGTCGGTGCCGGGGACGCCGTCGGGCGAGCCGGTGGCCGAGATCGGCCCGGCCCCGGCGCCCGCGGCCGCACCCGCGGCAGCCGCGCCGGCCACCGGCAGGGCCGAGGTGCCGGTGCCCCGGGAACCGGAGGCCCCCGGGGAGCGGTCGATGATCTCGGTGGCGTGGGTCTGGGTCATGCCCGAGTAGTCCACCGGCTGGGTCATGGCCTCGGTGGGTGCACCGGCAGCCGCGGCGCCCGAGGTGAGGAACGGCAGCATCCCGGGGACCGAGGCCGCCGCGGAGGCGGTGTCCTGGCGGCGCAGCGCCTCGGCGGCGTCGGCCAGGGACGTGGCATTGGCCGGGCGGTCCTGGGCCTCCTTGGCGAGCATGGACAGGATGAGCGCCCGCACCGGCTCCGGGATCGTCTCCGGCAGCGGCGGTGGCGGGTCGTTGACCTGGGCCAGGGCGATGGCGATCTGGGACTCGCCCGAGAACGGGCGGCGTCCCACGAGGCACTCGTAACCGATGACCCCGAGGGAGTAGATGTCGGAGGAGCCGGTGGCCTGCTGGCCCGTGGCCTGCTCGGGCGCCAGGTACTGGGCGGTGCCCATGACCTGCCCGGTCGCCGTGAGGGGCACCTGGTCGGCCAGGCGGGCGATGCCGAAGTCCGTGACCTTGACCCGGCCGTGCGGGGTGATCAGCAGGTTGCCCGGCTTCACGTCCCGGTGCACCAGGCCCTGGGCGTGCGCGGCGGAGAGGGCACGTGCCGTCTGCGCGATGATGTTCAGGGTCCGGTCCGGGGACAGGACCTTCTCCTTGTCCAGGATCGCGGACAGCGGCTGGCCGGGGACCAGCTCCATCACGAGGTAACCGGAGCCGTCCTCCTCACCGTAGTCGAAGACGTTGGCGACCCCGGGGTGGTTCAGCAGGGCCGTGTGCTGGGCCTCGGCACGGAACCGGCGCAGGAAGTTCGCGTCCCCGGTGTACTCCTCCTTGAGGATCTTCACCGCCGTGAGCCGGCCCAGGACCTTGTCCCTGGCCTTCCAGACCTCGCCCATCCCGCCGATGGCGATGCGCTCGGTGAGCTGGTACCTGCCGCCCAGCGTGATACCCGATGTCGGCCTCACTGTGTGACCACCGCCTCCATGATGTCCTTCAGTTTCGTCGACGTCAGCGCGCTGCCGGTGTCGTAGTCGATGTTCTGGTACACGAGCGTGACGGCCACCTGCGGGTCGTCGGCCGGGGCGAACCCGGTGATCCAGGAGTGGACGTCGTCCGTCTCGGCGCTGATCTGCGCGGTGCCGGTCTTCGCGGCGATGTCCACCGTGTTCGACTTCGCCCGGTAGGCGGTCCCGCCCTCCACCACCCCGCGCATCATCTGGGTCATCTGGGCCGCGACCTCCGGGGTGGTGGAACGCTTGAAGACCTCCGGCTGGGTCTCCTCCAGCAGGGTCAGGTCCGAGCCGCGGATGGAATCGATCAGCTGCGGTTTCATCAGGGTCCCGTCGTTGGCGATGGCCGCGGCCACCATGTTCATCTGCAGGGCGGTGGCCTTGACGTTGCGCTGGCCCAGCGCGGACTGCGCCAGTTCCGCGTCGTCCATGTCCTCGGGGAACTGCGAGCCGGAGACCGTCAGCGGGATGTCGAAGGACTCGTTGAAGCCGAAGTTCTCGGCCGTGGTGCGGATCCTGTCCTGGCCCAGCTCCATCGCGGCGGTGGCGAAGGGGGTGTTGCAGGACTGGGCGAAGATCTCCGCGAGGGTGGCCTGGTCGAAGGTGCCGCAGATCCCGCCGCCGAAGTTCCCCAGCTGGGTGCTGGAGTTCGGCAGGGTGATGCTGTCCGGGACCTCGAGCACGGAGTCCGGCTGGTACTGGCCCGACTCGAGCATGGCCACCGTGTCGATCAGCTTGAACGTGGACCCGGGGGCGGCGAGGGAGGCGGTGGGACGGTTCACGTAGGGGCTCAGGCCCGGGACGGACTGCAGCTCCTCCATGTTGGCCGAGGCCTTGGCCCCCGAGTGCACCGCCAGCAGGTTGGTGTCGAAGCTCGGCTTGGAGGCCATCGCCAGGATGTCCCCGGTCTTCGGATCCGTGATGACCGCAGAGGCGGTGACCCCGTCCGGCAGGGCGTCGTAGGCGACCTGCTGCATCTGCGGGTCGATCGTCAGCTCGACCTGGGCACCCTCCATGGGCGTGCCCGAGAACAGCTCGACGATGCGGTCCACGAACTGGCCGTCCGAGGTGCCGGCCAGGTAACGGTTCATCTTGTCCTCGAGCCCGGTGGCGCCGTACGTCAGGGAGTAGAAACCGGTCAGCCCGGAGTACAGCAGGGGGTCGTGGTAGACGCGCTGGTAATTGAAGTCGTCATTGGACTCCACCGACTCGGCGATCGCCGCCCCGTCCACGAGGATCGGACCCCGGGCCGAGCCGAACTCCTGGTACAGCTGCCGGGAGTTGAAGTCGTTGTTCTTCAGGGTGTCTGCGGCGACCACCTGGATGATCGAGATGGCCGCGATGAGCACCATGAACATGGCGATGATGACGACCCAGGTGTTGCGGATGGCCTGGTTCATGCGATCTCACCTCCCGGTATGGCGGTGACGGGGGTCTCCGGCCCCGGCGTGGCGGCACCGGTGGCAGGGTCCTGGTGGCCGGAACCGGCCCCGGAGGCATTGACCATCGGCCCGACGGCGACCGGCCGGCGCGCGGACTGGGAGACCATGAGCACGAGGGCGACCACCAGCCAGTTCGCCAGCAGCGACGAACCGCCGGCGGCCATGAACGGCGTGGTCAGGCCGGTCAGCGGGATGACCATGGTGACACCGCCGATGACCACGAAGCACTGCAGGGCCATGGTGAACGCCAGCCCGGCGGCCAGCAGCTTGCCGAAGGTGTCCCGGGTGCCCAGGGCGGCCCGCATGATCCGGGTCACCAGCAGCACGAACAGCATGATGATGGCCGCCAGCCCGACGAACCCGAGCTCCTCGCCGAAGGAGGCGATGATCATGTCCGAGTTCGCGAAGGCCACGATGTCCGGACGGCCCCCGCCCAGCCCGGTGCCCAGCAGGCCACCGGAGGCCAGCCCGAACAGGCCCTGGACGATCTGGTAGCTGCCGGCGCCCCGGTTGTAGACCTCGGGGTCGAAGGCGTTGAGCCAGGCGTCCACCCGCAGTCCGACGTGGGAGATGGTGTTGACGGCGATCACGCCGCCCACGGCGACCAGGGCCAGGCCGAGCAGGATCCAGGAGGTCCGCGAGGTGGCGAGGTAGATCATGGCCATGAACAGGCCGAAGAACAGGATGGCGGACCCCAGGTCCCGCTGGAACACCAGCACGCCCATGGAGATCAGCCAGGCCACCACGAGCGGGCCCATGTCCCGGAACCGCGGGAACGTGATCGGCCCGATCCTCTTGCCGGCGAGCAGGATCAGGTCCCGGTTGGCGGAGAGGTACCCCGCGAAGAAGACGGCCAGCGTGACCTTGGCGACCTCGCCGGGCTGGAACGAACCGACCCCGAGGTTGATCCAGATCCGTGCCCCGTTGATCTCCATGCCCAGTCCGGGAACGAGCGGGAGCAGGAGCAGGAGGCCGGAGATGGCCAGGAACAGGTAGGGCCAGCGGCGCAGGATCCGGTGGTCCTTCAACAGCCACAGCAGCGTGATCGCCGCGCCCATGGCGACCACCGTCCAGATCAGCTGGCGGGAGGCGGCGTCGTCCCCCTCGGCGACGTCGATCCGGTGGATCATCGCGATGCCCAGCCCGTTGAGGGTGATGACGATGGGCAGGATGTACGGGTCCGCGTAGCGGGCCTTGAGGCGCAGCACGAGGTGGAACAGCAGGGCCATGATCGCCAGCACGGCACCCTGGACCCAGTATTCCGGGGTGATCTCCCGGTCCATGCCGATGGCGCCGAGCAGGTTGGCTCCGACCCCGATGCACAGCCCGAGCAGGAGCAGGACGAGTTCGGTGTTGCGGCGCGGACGCACCGGGACGACGACCTGGTGCATCAGCCGGCACCCCCGGCGGGGCTCGGGCTGGTGGTGCGCTCCGTCGAGGGGCTCCCGGACGGCGTGGCCGTCCTGGTCGGGCCGTCGGTTCCGCGCGGGCTGGCAGACCCGGAGGGCCGCGGAGTGGCGGGTGGGGCAGGGGTCACGGAGTTCTCCAGGTCGGCGACGATCTCCTGGGCGTGTTCCAGGTCCCGGGCCGGCAGCCCGGACTCGACGCGCTGGCGGGTATAGGACGGCAGGTCGTCCAGCATCACGGCGGTCTCGGTGTCCAGGTGCGACAGGGTGATCGGTCCCAGTCTCTGGGAGACCCCGTTGTAGATGGCCACCCGCCCCTCGTGGGTCCCGACGTAGTACTGCGTCTGGGTCCAGAGGTAGCCCCAGGTCAGGACGACGGCGAAGATCAGTGCCAGCAGGGCGGTGAACACCGGGATGAACACCGACCGGCGGCGGCGGACCGGGTGGTCGGCCACCTGCTCCACGGCGTCACCGCGGGCGGGGTCAGCCGTGTCCGGATCAGCGGGCCGGCTGCCGCCGATCAGCTCGGAGGCGGCACTCGCGGCCAGGGGGTCCAGGGGCGGAGCGGTCTCGGCCTCGCCGGCGCCGGTCAGCAGCGTGGCGGCCCGCTTCTGGGTGCTGCGCCGGGTGACGATCGGGATCTGGCCGGTGTCGGTGGCCTGGGCGGCCGCCCCGACCAGGACGTGGGGGCGGGACTCCAGGTCCTCGCGCAGCAGGGAACCCGAGACCGGGCCCGTCTCCGCGGGCGTCGCGGCGGCCAGGGCCTCGTCGGAGAGCTGGGCACGGGGCGGGGTGGCGGCCTCCTCGACGGTGGACTCCGCCACCTCGAGGGCGACCACGGTGACGTTGTCCGGCGCCCCGCCGGCCAGGGTGAGCTCCACCAGCTCGTCGGCGATGGCCTGCAGGTCCCGGCGGTGCCGCAGCTTCTGCTCGATGGTGGACGGGGAGACCACGGCGGTCAGCCCGTCGGAGCACAGCAGCCAGCGTTCCCCGGGCGCGGCGGGGAGGGCCGAGATGTCCAGCTCGGGGGAGGCGTCCACGTCACCCAGCACCCGCATCAGCACGTTCTTGTGCGGGTGGGACTCTGCCTCCGCGGGGTCCAGCCGGCCCTCGTCCACGAGCCGCTGGACGAAGGTGTGGTCCACGCTGACCTGTTCGAAGGACCCGTCCTTGAGGCGGTAGGCGCGGGAATCGCCGATGTGGGCCAGGTGCAGGGTCTCGCCCGCGAGCAGCAGCGCGGTGCAGGTGGTGCCCATCCCGGCGAGCTTGGGGCTGGCGTGCACCAGGTCGTTCAGGATCAGGTTCGCGTTCTGGATCTCGTCCGGCAGCACGGTGGACGGGTCCGGGTACCCCGTGGCGTCCAGCACCGCGAGGTCCAGGACGGTCGAGGCACTGGCCACGTCCCCGCCGACGTGCCCACCCATGCCGTCGGCGACGACGGCGAGGTGGAGGCCGGCGTAGGCGGAGTCGTCGTTCTTCGACCTGACCCTGCCCACATCGGACCGCGCGGCGAAACGGAGGACCAGTGGCATCGGGTTCAGGACCTCAGCTCCAGCACCGTCTTGCCGATGCGAATGGGCGTGCCCGGCTCGACCGCGACCGTGCGGGACAGCGGGTTGCCGCTCACGAAGGTGCCGTTCGTGGAGCCGAGGTCCTCGAGGAACCAGCGCGAACCCTGCGGGAACAGCCGCGCGTGGCGGCCCGAGACGTAGTCGTCCTCCAGCACCAGGTCGGCATCCTCGGCCCGGCCCAGCAGCAACGGCGTGCCGTTGAGCTGGATGACGGTGTCCTTCAGCGGGCCCTCCGTGATCGCGAGCCGGGTGGCCAGCGGGCGCGCGGCCGGCGGGGCGGCCGCGGGTCCGCCGGGGGCGGAGGGTGCCGTGGAGGAGCCGGTCGGGGCGGCGGACGTGCCGCCACCGGCACCGGCCGCGACGGGCGTGCCGGCCCCGCTGCGGGAACGGACCTTGTTCCGGGCGCCCACCATCAGGTCACGGCCCTGGGAGGAGACGATGGAGATGATGAGGATCCACATGACCAACAGCAGGCCCATGCGCAGGGCTGCGACGGCGAGTTCGCTCACTGGTCACCTCCCTGGTTCCTGGCCGGTAGCTTGCGGAAGACTATGGTGACCCGGCCCATGGTGATCCGGTCCCCGTCACGCAGCACGGTGGACCCGTCCACCTTACGGTCATTGACGTAGAAGCCGTTGGTCGAGCCGAGGTCGACCGCCATGACGGTCGGCCCGCGGGTGATCACCTCCAGGTGACGGCGCGAGACCCCGGTGTCGTCCACCAGGATGTCCGCGTCCGCCGAACGGCCGAGCACGATCGAGTCCGCGTTGATCGCGTACTTGCGTCCATCGATCTCCAGGACCGGCTGCAGGGGGGCGTCGGCGTCTACAGGGCGGGCCCGGGGTCCGGGGCTGGAGGTCCTGGGGGCTGCGGGTGCCACGGCGGCCGGGGGGACCGGTGACGGGCCCGGGGAGGGGGAGGGCGTGGGGCGAGGTGCCGGCTCACGCTCCACCGGCGCGGAGGGCGCGACGTCGGCCGAGCCGGTCGCCGTGGGCGCGGCACCGGAGCCGCCCGCCTGGTCCGCCCCGCCGGTGCGGTCGGAGACGGCCTCGATCCCGAGCTTGCCGGGGCGCAGGGCGCCGTCCTCGACGAAGGTGACCCGGACCGGACCGTGCAGGGTGTACCCCTGGTCCTGGGCGTGGCGGATGGCCTCGTCACACAGTTCCTCGGCCAGGGCGGAGCCCCACTTGCGGGCCAGCTCGAAGTCAGGGGTGGAGAAGGACACGGTGAAGACATTGGGCACGAGGGTGCGGCCCTCGGAGAGGGCCATGGCCTCGTCGTCCATGGCCAGTCGGAGGGCATTGGCGATCTCGACCGGCTTCACCGCGCGGGTGCCGCCGGCCGAGAAGGCCGACTGCACGGCCTTCTCCAGGCCGCGCTCGAGGTTGTCCAGAAGACCCACGCGGGGTTCTCCTTTCCGCAGATGTCTGTGTCGATAGTACGCGGCCGGGGTGAGGGAACCGTGAGAGGCGGGACCACCGCGGATTGCGGAGTGGTTGCGAGGGGGACCGGTGGCCGGTGCCGGTGGGGTGGCAGTGGCCGCATCGGGGCCCGAAGACCGGGTGTCCGCACCGCCTCCGTCCTCGATTTGGGATTCGGAGAAGGTTGTGGCTAAGATGGACCCTGCTGTTCTGACCGGCACGAAGGAATCCGCAAGGCCTTTCGTCCGGGAAGACAGACCAGCAATCTCGCGCGAGTGGCGGAATTGGCAGACGCGCTGGCTTCAGGTGCCAGTGTCCTTACGGACGTGGGGGTTCAAGTCCCCCCTCGCGCACGCGAGTCGAGGAAGGCCCCGGACCATCGGTCCGGGGCCTTCGTCATGAGTACGGCCACGTCGTGCGGTGGGGGTCGCATGCGGGCGGTCCGCCCCCGCAGCGACCCGGCCTGGAATCAGCGCGGATCGACGAAATGGCCCGTCACGGCCTTGGCCACGACCGCCTCGAGCAAGCGCAGGCCCGCGATCATGTCCTCGTCACTGGTGTACTCCCGCTCGTTGTGCGAGATGCCCTCCGCACTGGGGATGAACAGCATGATGGTTGGGACCAGGTCCTTGAGGTTCGTGGAGTCGTGGCCGGCCAGGGTCCGCACCACGCGATGGGGCAGGCCCAGTCCCTCGGCGCACTCGCGGGCCAGCTCCATGCCGGCCCGGTCGTAGGCCTTGGCGTCCCACAGGTGCTCGGCCCCCCGAACGATCTCCACCGACTCCCGGGCGGCGATCGCCTCGATGCGGCGCCGCAGTTCCGCGTCGGCCGCGGCGAGCCGCTGCGGGTCCGTGCTGCGCAGGTCCATCAGCAGGTCCACCCGGTTGGCCACCACCACGGGGGAGTTGGGGTACACGGAGAACTCGCCGCACGAGGTGATGACCATCCCGTCGTCGTCCGTGAACTGTTCGGCGACCTCACGGGCGGCCACCACCATGGACGACGCGGCGAACAGGGCGTCCCGGCGGTCCGCGATCACCGTGGCCCCGGTGTGCGCCTGCTCCCCGTGGACGGTGTACTCGTACTTGTTCGCGCCCCAGGTGGACTCCACCAGACCGATGGTGGCTCCGGCGTCCTCGAGCGAGCGTCCCTGCTCGATGTGGATCTCCACGTACGCCGCGAGGTCGAGGCTGGCCTCGCCGACGGTCCGCAGGGACTGCAGGGCCTCGCGGACCGTGACGCCGTCCGGATCCCGGGTCGCCAGCGCCTGTTCGGCGTCCAGCTTGCCGGTGAAGACCGAGCTGCCCATCATGGACGGCTTGAAGCGGCAGCCCTCCTCGTTGAACCAGTTGACGACCGCGATGTTGAACTCGGCCTCCTCCTCCGGGACGGCGTCACGGACCGCCGCCGCGGCGTGCGCCGCGGCGAGGACCCCGTAGGCACCGTCAAAGCGGCCGCCGGAGGGCTGGGAGTCCAGGTGGGAACCGACCGCGATGTACGGGGCGCCCGGCACGAGCTCGAGCAGGGCGAACTGGTTGCCGATCCGGTCATAGCGCACCTCGAAGCCACGGGCCTCGCACAGCCCACGGAACCAGTTGCGCGTCTGGCCGTCGGCGTGTGTTCCGGCCTGGCGGTCCACCCCTCCTCCCGCGGTGGCGCCATGGGTGCTCATGGAGGCGAAGTCGGCGAGGAAGGCGGTGGCGTCGATGGACACGGCGTCGATGGTCACAGCGGGTCTCCGGGTTCTGTTCGGGGGTGGGGTGATCGGGCGCAGGTGGTCAGCGCCGGTGGGTGCAGGAGCCGCCCACGAAGGTCGCCAGGACGTCCAGGTCGTTGAGGTCGTCGGCCTCCAGGGGCGAGCCGCTGAGGACGGCGGCGTCGGCGAACTTGGCGCGGGCGAGGGTGCCCCGGGTGGAGGACTGGCCATTGGCCGCCGCCGACCACTCGGTGTAGGAACGCAGCGCCTGCTCGGCGGTGAGCCCCTCCTGCGCGCCGATGACGGCACCGGTGTCACTGCGCCGGTCGATGGCCGACTGCATGCCCCGCAGCATGTCGTTGTCCGCCACGGGCAGGTCGCTGGACCCGGCCAGGATCACGCCGGCCTCCACCAGTGTCCGGCCGCGGTAGATCCAGTCCCGGCGGTGGTCGTCCAGGCGGTCGGCCATCTGGTCACCGATGGGCTGCAGGAATCCCGCCTGGGGCGTCACGGCCACGCCTAGCCGACCGGCCCGGGCCACCTGGTCCGGACGGGAGACCCCGAAGTGCTCGATCCGGTTGGGCGCCCCGCGGAGGCCGAAGCTGTCCTGGCAGTCCTCGATGAGGTCCAGGGCGAGGTCGATCGCCGCGTCGCCGATGGCGTGCAGCGCGATGGGCCAGCCGGCCCGGTACACCGCCTTCACCCGTTCGCGGTACTGCTCTGGGGTGTCCAGAAGGTAACCGGTGTTCCCGTGGTGGCCGCAGAAGGACTCCGTGACCGCCGCCGTGCGCCCCAGCAGGGAGCCGTCCAGGAAGACCTTGACGTGACCGAAGCGGACGCGGTCCGTGCCGAAGGCGAAGCGCTCGCCGAGGCCCAGGCCCAGGGCGGTGCCCATGCCGTGGAAGTCCTGCGCGTGGCCGTCCACGGTGGACAGGGAGTCCAGGGCGGGCATGAGCTGGGCACGGGCGTGCAACCGGCCGGTCTCCGCGGCCAGCTGGTAGGCCGCGACCTCCGTGGGGCTGTGGCCGATCCAACCACCGCCGACCCCGGCCTCGGTGAAGCTGGTGATACCGCGTGCGGCGTAGCGGCGGGTGGCCGCGTCGAGTGCGTCGGCGATGTCCTCGGCCGCGTAGGGCAGCAGACGCCGCTGCAACAGGCTCTGAGCGGTCTCCTCCAGCACGCCGGTGGGCCGGCCGGCGGCGTCCCGGACCACGGCACCGCCCGTGGGGTCGGTAAAAGCGGGCTCCAGCGCGCCCACCGCGCGCAGCGTGGCGGTGTTGGTGATCGCCGAGTGCCCCGAGGTGTGCCGCAGGTAGAGCGGACGGTTCCCGGTGATCGCGTCCAGCCGATCGATGCTGGGGTACTGGCTGTCGTGGTCCTTGTCATTGAAACCGGTCCCGTGGATCCAGGCGTCCGGCTGGGCGTCGAGCCTGCGTACCTCCGCCTCGAGCATCGAGTACAGCTCCTCCAGCCCACGGGCGCGGTCCAGCGGGACGGCCTGCAGGCCCAGTCCCCACCAGGTGGTGTGGCAGTGCGCGTCGTTGAAGCCGGGGACGATCGTGGCACCGTCGAAGCGCTCGGTGCTGCGGGCCGTCATGCCCTTGAGATCCTCGTCGAACCCGACGATCATCCCGCCGATGACCCCCATCCGCCGGACCCGAGGCCGTTGCGGGTCGAGGGTGATGATGGCGTCCGCCTCGAACAGCTGGTCCAGCATCATGGCCTGGCTCCGGCGAACTCGGCGTCGACAGCGTTGGCAGTGCCGGCCGGCACGGTCTCCCGGTCCACCACGAGGTGGATCAGGGCCGCCGTACGGCTGGCCAGGGCGCGCTCGACGGCGCCCCGGACGCCGTCGGTGGTCTCGACCCGCTCACCGAAGCCACCGAACGAGCGCATGAATGCCCCGAAATCGGGATTCGCCAGGTCCGTCCCGGAGACCCGGCCGGGGTACTCGCGCTGCTGGTGCGTCACGATGGTCCCGTACCGGCCGTTGTCCACCACGACGACGATCGGCGCCGCACCCTCGGCGATCGCCACGGACAGCTCCTGGCCGTTCATCAAGAAGTCCCCGTCCCCGCAGACCGCGACGACGGTGCGGTCCGGGTGCACCAGGCTCGCGGCGACGGCGGCCGGCACGGCGAGCCCCATAGCCCCGTTCCGTGGCCCGACCAGGCTGTTGGGTGCCTCGTGCACCAGGTGCCGGTGGCCCCAGAGGGTGGCGTTGCCCGCCCCGTAGGTGCACACGCGGTCGGCCGGCAGCAGCTCGGCGAGGACCCCGAAGGCGACCCCGAGGTCCACGCCCTCCGGCGGGTGCTCCGGGCCCGGCTGGGAGAAGCGGCGTTGGTCCGCGGCCAGCAACCGCATCCACTCCTCGCCGCGCTCGCCGCGGAGCCGGTCCGCCCCGAGCCGGAACAGGGCGTCCACGGCCGTGGCGGGGCCGGCCACCACGAGCTCGTCGATCCGGCCATGGTGCATCAGGGCCTGCGGGTCCGGCATGGCGACCACGGTGGTGGGCTCGAACCCGGCCGTGTAGCCCTCGCTGAGGACGTCACTGCGACCGCAGCCGACGAAGAGCAGCAGGTCCGCCTCGAACAGCCGGGAAGCCAGGGTGTCCGCCCGGCCGTACCCGAGCCAGCCGGCGTACGCGGGTGATGAGTTGGGCACGGCGTCGTAGGCCCTCCAGTCCGCGGCGACCGGGATGCCGGCGGCCTCGGCCAGCGTGGCGAGGTCCGCACCCGTGGAACCGTGCCAGCCGTCCCCGCCGGCGATGAGCAGGGGACGCCGGGCCCCGGCGATCAGCTGTCCGATCCGCTCGAGTTGGTCTGCGTCGACGGACGGCCGGGCCACGGGACGGGGGGCCGGTGTCGGGGCCTCGGTCAGCTGGACCAGGATGTCCTCCGGCAGGCCCACCACCACCGGGCCCGGGCGGCCCGAGGCGGCCAGGTGCATGGCCTGGGCGATCACCTCGCCGGCACGGTCGGCGACCTCCACGGTCAGCACGCCCTTGGCGGTGGTACCGAACCAACCGTCCAGGCTGAACTCCTGGAACGACTCCTGGCCGCGGTCCCGGTGCGGGATCAATCCCACCATCAGCACCATGGCCGTGGCGTCCTGCCAGGCCGTGTGTACCGCGATCATCGCGTTGGCCGCGCCGGGCCCGCGGGTGACCATGGCCACGCCGGGGCGGCCGGTCAGCCGGCCCTCGGCCAGGGCCATGAAGCCGGCCCCGCCCTCCTGTCGGCAGACCACGGTGCGGATGGCCGCGTCGTGCAGGCCGTCCAGGACGTCCAGGTAGCTTTCTCCCGGGACGACGTAGACACGTTCCACGCCGTGCTCGGCGAGGGTGTCCACGATCAGGTGACCGGCTGAGCGTGACACGGTGGTGACTCCTTGGGGTCGGTGGTTCCGGGACCGGTGGCCCCGGGGCGGGTGAGCGGAAGGGGAGAGTGGGGGAAGGCGGGACGACTCAGTGCTTGAAACCGGGCAGGTTCACGCTCATCCGCGGGGAGACCAGTGCCGAGAAGGCGGTGAACAGGGACAGGAAGACGAGCATCACCGCGGCGGGCCACCAGTGGTTCGCAGCGGTGGCCACCAGGGCGGTGGCGATCACCGGGATGAACCCGGAGAGCATCCCGGCGATGTTCTGGGCCAGCCCCACGCCGGTGTACCGGTACTTGGCCGGGAAGAGGCCGGTGAGGATGGTGCCGGAGGCCGCGTAGGGGATGGAGAGGGACGCCACGGCGATCGTCATCCCGAGCACGACCACCACGGGGTTGCCGCTCTCGATCATCAGGAAGCTGGGCCAGGCGAGCACGGCGGAGGCGAGACCGCCCCACAGGATGACCTTGCTGGCACCGAACCGGGCACCGGCCCGGCCGGCCAGGATGAGCACGGGGATCTCGACGGCCGCGGCCACCAGGCCTCCGAGGAGCATGACCGTGCGGTCGTACTCGAGGATGTTCACGCCGTACCAGACCACGAAGGCGGTCACCAGGTAGAAGCCGCCGATGCCCAGCAGACCGGCCGCCATGCCGACCAGGATGTGGCGCCAGTACCCGCCGAGGGTCTCCCGCACGGGGCTCTGTGCGGTCTCACCCTTTTCCATGAGTTCCTCGAACACCGGCGATTCCTCAAGCCGGCTGCGGATGTACAGGGCCACCAGGAGCATCGGGATGGCGGCCAGGAACGGCAGGCGCCAGCCCCAGGCGTCGAAGGACTCCTGGGTCATCCACAGGGCCAGCAGGTAGAAACCGCCGGAGGAGAGGATCGTGCCGATGGGTGAGCCGATCTGGGGGATCGCGGCGTAGATGGCCCGCTTCTCCAGGGGAGAGTTCTCCACCACGATGGTCATGGCCCCGGACCACTCACCGCCCACGAACAGTCCCTGGCCGATGCGCAGCAGGACGAGCAGCAGGGGAGCGGCCAGGCCGATCGCCGCATAGGTGGGGAGCATGCCGATCAGACCGGTCACCGCCCCGATGCCGACGATGGTGATCATCAGGACCTTGCGCCGGCCGATGCGGTCGCCCAGGTGACCGAAGACCAGACCGCCGAGCGGGCGGGCTGCCAGCCCGACACCGAAGGTGGCGAACGAGGACAGCGCGGCCGCCGTCGCGTTGTCGGTGGCGAAGTACTGGACGTTGAAGACGATGGCCGCCGCGGCGCTGAACAGGAAGAAGTCGTACCACTCCAGGGCGGTGCCGATGAGGGCGCCCATGGCAACCCGGTTGGCCTCCCGGGTGGTGAGCTGCCGCGCCGCGCCGAACTCGATGCTGGCGGTGGTCGGAGGAGCGGCATCGGGGACGATGCCGGTGGTGGTCTGCTGGTCCATGGCGACCCTCTCAGGGATGTGGGTGAGATCACAGTCTCGGTTGCTTCGTACCAGTGTGGTGGGCATCCTGCTGGCTTCGGCACGGCATGTGCCCCCGGATCCCGCCTCAGTATTGGGCATGTGCACATACACTGTGGTCATGAGCGCGTCGCCCATGTCCTCGTCCCCGCTGCCGGAGGACCGGGACCGGTGGCTGCGCCTGCTGGACAGTCTCGACGTCGACGGCCTGACGAGGCGTTTCCTCGACGCGGTCCGGCAGTTGCCCGACTACGTGAACCCACCCATCCCGTGGTCTCGCGTGGCCGAGGACGCGGAGGAGTCGTTCCTGGGCCTGGTCTCCGCACTGCGCGGGACGGAGCACTGGGTCCTCGAGGGCATCGCGACCCAGGTGGGTGTCACCCGGGCCAGGGCCGGCATCCCGCTGACGAGCCTCATGAGTGCGATCCGCCTGGACTTCGCCCTGTTGTGGGAGGAGCTGGTCGCCCTCGGAGACGTCGATGACATGGGCATCCTGCTTCGTCACGCGGCACTGGTGTCCGAGACGGTGGAGACCTACGTCCAGCAGACGCAGCACGCCTACCTGGTCGAGGAGCGGCGCATGGCCGACGAGATAGACGCCGAGCGGCGCGGCCTGCTCACCGAGCTGCTCGCCGAGCCTCCGGTGACGCCCGCCCGGCTGGCGCAGATCGCCGAACGGCTGGGAGTGGGCGTCGAGTGGGAGTACTCCGTCTATGCGAGCCGGGACGAGTCGCTGCAGCAGTTGCGGGTGGAGGCGGCTGCCCTGGAGCGCCAGGGCACCCAGGTGCTCTCGACCTATACGGGCAGCGGCCTGGTGGTGATCGTCCCCCACCCGCCGCGGACGGGACGGGCGCGCCTGCGACGCGTGGACCAGCTGAGGGTCGGCGCGGTCGGGGACGTCCGGGGGATGTCGGAGGTGAGCAGGGCGGTTCACCTGGCCAGGGAGCTGGCTGAGGTGCTCCGTCCGGGAGAGGCGGGATGCATGACCCCCGCACGGGGCTGGACGCGCGTCATCAGGCAGAGGCTGGCGGGGACCTCGCTGCGGGAGGTGGTGGACCTGTCTCCGCTGCTGGCGGGCTGCGGACCGGCCGAACGCTCCTCCGTCGAATCGGCCGTGCGCAGCTACCTGCGGACGGGGAGCATCGCGGAGACCTCCACCGAGCTGTTCTGCCACCGGAACACGGTGACGAACCGGCTGCGTCGCTTCCAGGAGCTCACCGGGATCGACCTGACCGTCCCGGACCAGGCCGCTCGGGCCGTCATCGCCTTCTCCTGACGGCCGTCGCCCGCAAGAGCCACGCGGGAAGAGGCGCCTCTCAGTCCAGGGGCCGGGGCATGGGCCGGGCGAAGCGGTCCAGCAGTGGCCCGTTGAGACTGCGGTGGTCCCTCCAGTGGGTGTCGATCGCCTGGTCGTAGAAGCCCGCCAGCGTCTGGGTGGCGGCGCGCCAGGAATGCCGTTCGGCCTCCTCGCGCGCGGCCCGGCCCATCCGGAGGCGCAGTCCGGGATCCGCCAGCAGTCGCCCGAGCCGGTCCGCCCAGCCGTCCACGTCACCGGGGTCGACGAGGAAACCGGTCCGCGCGTCGTCGATCACGAAGGGGACCCCGCCCGCCCGGGCGCCCACCACGGGCACCCCGGAGGCCATCGACTCCAGGGCCACCAGGCCCAGCGTCTCCGTGGTCGAGGGGAAGGCGAAGACGTCCGCGCTCGCATAGGCCTGGGACAGCTCGGGGCCGGACATGTAACCGGTGAACACCGTCCACGCCGGGTCGAAGTGCCTCCTCAGTTGCTCCACGTGGGGGCCCGAACCGACCATGGCCAGCCGGGCTCCGGGCACCCGCTGCCGCAACCGGCGCATCGGTTCCAGGAGCGCATCCAGGTCCTTCTCCCGGCTCATGCGTCCCACGTAGACCACGAGGGGAGCCTCGGGGTGGCCGTCCGTGAGCCGGGCGCGCATCGGCGCGGAGGCGTGGGAGGGGTGGTAACCGATGGTGTCCACGGCCTTGGGCCACAGGCCCACCCGCCGGATCCCGACCTGGCGGGCCCGCTCCACCATGGGGCCGGAGGTGCACAGGTTCACCTCGGCCTTGTTGTGGATGAACCGGATCCAGCTCTCCGCGGGGTGCCGTGCCCAGCCGACCCGCAGCGACTCGGTGTACTGGGGGACGTCCGTGTGGAAGCTGGCCAGCTGGGGCACGTCGCGCCGTCCTGCGGAGAGCACCCCGTAGGCGGCCAGCCAGACCGGGTTGACCGTGTGCACCAGGTGCGGGCGGAAGGCCTCCATCTTCCGGGCGATCTCCGGGGTGGGCATGCCGACCTTCAGCTCGGGGTACAGCGGGCGCAGGGAGACACCGCGCACCCGGACCACCTCGTGGCCCGCGTACTCGGCCGGCGGGTGGCCGGGGGCGAAGAGCAGGACCTCGTGGCCCAGGTCCCTCAACTGTTCCAGGGTGCGCACCACCCGGGTCACCACCCCGTCGATCTTGGGCAGGAAGACCTCGGTGAACATCGCGATGCGCATGCGGCTCCTCGGCGGGCGCGGCGGGAGGTTCCCGACGCCGGACCGCGGGCGCCGGCGTCGGGGGACCTCCCGTGTCAGGTCACTGGGCGGAGGCGTGCTCCGCCGGCGCCGGGCGGGACGGGGTGTACTCCGGGATCCCGGCATGCTGCTGGGCCGTCCACAGGGAGGTGGCCGGGACCCTGGACAGGTCCGCGCGGTCCCGGTACCTCTCGGCGATCTGCTCGACCTCGAGCAGCAGGCCCTCGGACAGGGTGGTCGGGTTCAGTCCCAGGTCGATGAAGGCGTCGTTGACCACGTGGAGCTCGTTCTCGGCGGACTCCTTGCGCGGGTTGGGCACCATCTGCACCTCCGCGCCGGTGATGCGCCCGATCAGCTCGGCCAGGTCCCGGACGCGGTGGGTCTCGGTCATCTGGTTGAAGATCTTGACCCGGTCCCCGGTGGCCGGCGGGTTCTCCAGGGCGATCTGCACGCACCGGACCATGTCCTGCATGTGGATGAAGGCGCGGGTCTGGCCACCGGTGCCGTGCACGGTCAGGGGGTAGCCGACCGCAGCCTGCATCAGGAAGCGGTTCAGCACCGTGCCGTAGTCACCGTCGTAGTCGAAGCGGTTGATGAGGCGTTCGTCGAGCTGGGTCTGCGCGGTGTGCGTGCCCCAGATGATGCCCTGGTGCAGGTCCGTGATCCGCAGCGAGTCATTCTTCACGTAGTAGGCGAAGAGGTGCTGGTCCAGCACCTTGGTCATGTGGTAGATCGACCCCGGGTTGGTCGGGTACAGGATCTGCTGCGGGATCCGGTGCGGTTCGACCGGGTTGCCCTCGGCGTCCTCCTGGGCGGTGACCTCGACGTCCAGGTAGCCCTCCGGGATCTTCATCCCTGCCGTGCCGTAGCCGTACACGCCCATGGTGCCCAGGTGCACGAGGTGGATGTCCACGCCCGAGTCGACGATCGCGCACAGCACGTTGTGGGTGGCGTTGACGTTGTTGTCGACGGTGTAGCGCTTGTTCTTCGGGGACTTCATGGAATACGGCGCGGCGCGCTGCTCGGCGAAGTGGACCACGGCGTCCGGGCGCTCGGTGCGGAAGAACTCCACCAGGCCCTCGTAGTCCTGGGCGACGTCCAGGAAGGCGAAGCCGATCTCCTTGCCGGAGACCTCCTGCCACGCGGCGCGCCGCTCGGACAGGGACCGGATGGGGGTCAGGGACTGCGCCCCCAGCTCCTCGTCGATCACCCGGCGGGAGAAGTTGTCCACGATGACCACCTCGTGGCCCAGGTCAGACAGGTGCAGGGAGGCGGGCCAGCCACAGAAGCCGTCTCCGCCGAGGATCGCAATCTTCACAGGTACTCCCATTGCAGGTTGAGGGTGACCGGACACCGTCCGCCGGTCCCGGTCGTCGTCCGGGGCGCGGCGGGTCGTCGTGTGGGTCGGGCTGTGTCGAGCCTATCCAACCGCCGACCGCGTGCGGGTCCTGCTGGTCCCCGCATGACGGCCTGACCGGGGACGCTCGACCGCCCCGGGCCGTGGCGGGCGGCGGGCGGGATGGGGTAGGGGTGGAAGCGGTGGACCGGCGCGCTCCCCGGGAGTACCTCGAGGTTCACGGGACGTTCATCTCGCGGGCAGGAATACTTCCCGGGGAGGCGCTGTTCTATTGAACGTTCAACCATAGAAGGTGGACCGGCCGGACCGCGGTCCGGACGCCGCCGCAACCCAGAGGAGAGCTCATATGACCGCACTGACCCCCGGTACCTGGAACCTGGACGCCACCCACACCGACGTGGACTTCACCGTCCGCCACGCCGGCATCTCCAAGGTCCGCGGCACCTTCAACGCCGTCGAGGGCTCGCTGGTCGTCGGTGACGACGCCACGGCCTCGAACGTGAACGTGACCATCGACGCCAACTCCGTCGACACCGGCCAGCCGGACCGCGACGCCCACATCAAGGCAGCCGACTTCTTCGAGACCGAGGCCCACCCGAACATGACCTTCGTGTCCACCGAGGTGCGTGGAGACGCCGCCGGCGAGTTCACCCTCGTGGGCGACCTGACCATCAAGGGCATCACCCAGCGCGTCGAGCTGGACGCCGAGTTCGGCGGCCAGACCGTGGACGCGTTCGGCATGACCCGCGCCGGCTTCGAGGCCAAGGGCGAGATCTCCCGCAAGGACTTCAACATCACCTGGAACGCCCCCCTGCAGGCCGCCGCCGGTGGCGTGCTCGTCTCCGACAACGTGAAGATCCTGATCGACGCCTCCTTCGTGCTGCCGTCCGAGGAGACCGCCCAGGCCTGATCCTCAAGGGCCTCCTCCGGGAGGTCCCCGCAGCGCCCCCGCCGCGGCCGCCGGCCGACCGGACGCCTGGGGCCGACCACGCCCCCGTTCTCCCGTGGATCTCCCGGGAGGGCGGGGCGTTCCCGACCGCCGGGCGTCCCCGCTACGGGCACTTGCCGTGCGGGAGGGCACCCCTAGACTGGCGATGGACCTGGACCCGGCGGCGCCGAGGGCGCCACGACGCCGGGCCCTGAGGACGAGACCGACGGAGGCCCGTACATGGCAGGCAAGACCGCGCACCAGAACACCACCTTCCCGCTGCCCGACAAGGACCCCGGCCAGGACGGCGACCGGCTGGGCCACGGCTACCTGGCCACGCCCGAGTCCGGATCCGGGCCGGGTGTCATCGTCATCCAGGAGTGGTGGGGACTGACCGACCACATCAGGGACGTGTGTGATCGCCTGGCCGCGGAGGGCTTCACCGCCCTGGCCCCGGACCTCTTCGGCGGCTGGGTGGCCCACGACGGCGACGAGGCCGGCGAGATGATGTCCAAGCTGCCGGCCGAGGAGGGCGCACGCCAGCTGGCCGGCGCCGTGGACTACCTGCTGTCCCTGGACGCGGTGACCTCGCAGACCGTGGGCACCATCGGCTTCTGCATGGGCGGGGGGTTCGTGCTCGCCCTGGCCGCCCAGCAGGGCCCGAAGGTCTCGGCGGCCGTGCCGTTCTACGGAGTGGGCCAGGCCGTCCCGGACGCCTATGCGGGCGTCAGGGCCGCCGTGCAGGGTCACTACGCCGAACAGGACTCGATGTTCCCGCCGGACCAGGCGCGCAAGCAGGAGCAGCAGATCCGCGAGGAGTCTGGTGCCGAGGTGGAGTACTTCTTCTACGACGCCCCGCACGCCTTCCACAACGACGAGAACCCGCAGGGCAACTACCGGCCCGAACAGGCCCGCCTGGCCTGGTCCCGCGCGGTGCAGTTCCTCAAGGACCGGGTGAAGTAGGCCCCGTGCCCCGTGCCCGCGACCGGGCGTCCGATCCGCGGCCGGCGCCCGTCCCGGCCGTCCCGGAGACGCTCTTCCTCTCCACCATCCCCGGTGCCTCCCCCTCCAAGTGGGTGGACCGCTTCACCTCGCGCGAGCGCCGGGCCCAGCTGGTGAACCACGACGTCGGCGGGCAGCTGGCGTTCCTGGCCCCCGGTCCCGGTGGCTCGGCCCCCCGGGGCCTGCCCCAGCTGGGCTACCTGCGCTGGTCGCTGGACTCCGGGCCGGAGGCGCTGCTGCGCGCGGGCGGGATCGATCCGCAGGACGTGCACGTGGTGCGGTTCTACGAGGAGGACCCGGTGGTGTGCGTGGGCAAGGACCACCTGCTCGCCGCCTGGGACCCCGAGGCGGACGGCCCGGTGCCCGTGGAGGAGCTCGACCCGCAGGCACTCATGGACCCGGACCGGTTCGCGCCCGAGCCGCCGGCCGATCCGCTGGAGGCGCCGGAGGTCCCCGGCTCCGGGGAGCGGATGGCCGTGGAGATCGTCGCCAGCGGGACCGGGCACACCGTGCTGCCGGCATCCGTGGCGCGCATGTTCGGCCGCAAGGACGTGATCGTGCTGCCGCTGTCCGGCCACCCGGGCTGGGGCGTGGGTCTGGCCTGGCTGAAGTCGGCGGACTCCGAACTCGTCCAGGACTTCGTCGGGGCCGCCAAGGGCCGACGTCCCGGCTCGTCCCGGAACGATCGCGGACAGTCCGCCGCGGGCTCCGCGTCCACCGGGGCATCGCGGGCGGCGGCGGGCGGGCGACCGGCGAGGAAGCCCTCCAGGGCGCCGGCGAAGTCCTCCTCGAAACCGCGCAAGCGCCGCTGAGCGGCCGTCGGGTCCCTCAGTCCCAGGACAGCACGAAGCCCAGCTCGTCCAGGATGCGGGACGCGGTGGCCTGCGGGTCCTCCGTGGAGGCCACCGTGATCCCGTCCTCCCCCGCGGCCAGCGGTTCCATCAGGGCCGCCTGGCTGTCCACCAGCGAGGCCGGCATGAAGTGTTCCCGCCTCGACGCCAGCCGGGCCCGCAGCTCGTCCGGGGAGGCCAGGATCTGCACCACGGTGACGGGGTAGCCGCACGAACGCAGCACGTCCCGGTGGGCGCGCCTGAGCGCCGAGCAGGCCAGCACCGCGGGCAGTCCGAGCCCGCCCAGCCGGCCCAGCTCCGCGGCGAGCCGGTCGAGCCAGGGCGCGCGGTCGTCCTCGTCCAGGGGGGTCCCGGCGGCCATCTTCTCGCGGTTGGCCACCGGGTGGAAGGCGTCCCCCTCCACCCAGACCCGGCCCAGCGCCGTCGCCACGAGCCGGCCGACCGTGGACTTGCCGGACCCGGTGGGGCCGGACACCACGAGGTGGGCGGCCCCGGCGGGCCAGGGCGCCGGCGTCGGGGGCTGCGGGTGTTCCGTGTGCTCGGCCACGCCCCCAGCGTACGGCGGAACGGGCCGGGACGGGCAGGCTCAGCCGAGGCGGCCGGGCTCGGCCGACTCGTACGGTTCCCCGTCCGGATCGGCGGGGACCGGTTCGGTGCCGCGCCACCGGGCGATGAACGTCATCAGGTGGAACACCACCAGCACCATCGCCGTGCCCAGGGCGATCCCGCCGAACTGCATCCCGCCGAGGTCCAGGGTGGGGTTGGCGATGGCGACGATCAGTCCCGTGCCGGCCGCCATCAGGTTGATGGTGTTGGAGAAGTCCACCGAGTTCTGCACCCAGATGCGCACGCCCATCACGCCGATCATCCCGTACAGGATGATCCCCGCCCCGCCGAGCACCCCGGCGGGGATGGTGTTGATCAGTGCGCCGAACTTGGGCAGGAACGCCAGGGCCAGGGCCGTGCACCCGGCCACCCAGTACGCCGCGGTGGAGTACACGCGGGAGGAGGCCATGACGCCGATGTTCTCCGCGTACGTGGTGGTGCCCACGCCGCCGCCCGCCCCGGACAGGGTGGTGGACAGGCCGTCGGCCATCAGCGCGCGCCCGTAGGAACCCTCCAGGTCGCGGCCGGTCATCAGGCCCACGGTCTTCACGTGCCCGATGTTCTCCGCCACGAGCACGAGCACCACGGGCAGGAACAGGAACAGGACGTTCCAGTGGAACTCGGGCGCGTGGAACGGCGGCAGGCCCACCCAGGCGGCCTGGCCGACCGGGGCGAAGTCGACCTGCCCCTGCACCAGCGCCACCAGGTAGCCCACGATGATGCCCAGCAGGATGGACAGCCGGCCGAGCAGGCCCTTGAACAGGACGGCGGCCACGACGATCGCCAGGGTCGTGGAGAAGGTGGTCAGCGGCACGTCGACCATGGCCTGCGTGGTGGAACCGGCCAGGTTCAGGCCGATCAGCGCGACGATCGTGCCCATCACCACGGGCGGCATCAGGGCGTGGATCCAGCCGACGCCGGCCCTCTGCACCACCAGGCCCACGAGGAACAGGGCCACGCCGGTGACCAGGACGCCTCCGAGGGCACCCCCGATCCCGTGCTGGTTCATGGCCGCGGAGATGGGGGCGATGAACGCGAAGGAACTGCCGAGATAGGACGGCACCCGCCCGGCGGTGATGACCAGGAACAGCAGGGTGCCCACGCCGGAGAAGAACAGGGAGGCGGTCACGGGGAACCCGGTGATGGTGGGGACCAGCACGGTGGCGCCGAACATGGCCATGACGTGCTGCACGCCCACGCCGATGGTCTGCGGCCAGCCCAGCCGCTCGTCCGGGGCGACCACCTCGCCCGGGGCGATGCGCCGGCCGTCACCGTGGACGGTCCAGCCGATGCCGAGGCGTCGGGTCAGTGCGGGACGCGAGGCGGGGCGGCGGCGGGGGGAGTCCGGTCCGGGCGTCCGGTCGGCGGGCGTGTGCGGGTCGTTCGTGGTCACGGTGCACCTTCGGTCGGCGTGCAGGAGGGGCTGTCCGGCCCCGGCGGTGTCCGGCGGGCGGCTTCATCCCCGGGGAGTCAACTGACCCGTAGGGTACCGTTGAATCGTGACTGACTACGTGGGTGTGATCGGCGAGGCGCTCGTCGACGTCGTCGTCTCGGACACCGCCACCCCACGGGCCCACGTGGGTGGAAGTCCCCTGAACGTTGCCGTCGGCCTGGCCCGCCTGGGGGAGAACGTGCTGTTCACCGGGCGCTATGGCCGGGACGAGTACGGGGACATGGTCCGCGACCACCTGGCGCGCAACGGCGTGGACTCCGTCCTGGGCCCGGACGACACCGCGACCTCGGTGGCCACCGCCCGGCTGGACCCCACCGGGGCCGCGAACTACTCGTTCGACCTCGACTGGACGCTGCCCCCCGCCGCGGAGCTCTCCGAGCTGGTCCGCCAGGCCCTGTGCCGGGACGGGAAGAGCCGGACCCTGACGCACGTGCACGCCGGGTCCATCGCCACCATGCTCGAGCCGGGCGCCTCCACCGTCATGGAGCTGCTGTCCACCCTGGAGCCGGACGTCACCCTCAGCTACGACCCGAACTGCCGGCCCTCGATCGTCCCGGACCGCGCCCTGGCCCGGCGCCGGGCGGAGGAGTCCGTGGCGCTCGCCGACGTCGTGCACGCCTCGGACGAGGACCTGGCCTGGCTGTACCCGGACCGCCCGCTCGAGGACACCATCGTGGCGTGGCAGCGGATCGAACCGGCCATGGTGGTGGTCACCCGCGGGGCGACCTCCATCCTCTGCGCCACCGCCGCCGGCGTCTCCGAGCACCCCGTGCACCCCGTGGAGGTGGCGGACACGGTGGGAGCGGGGGACTCGTTCACCGCCGCACTGCTGATCGCCCTCAAGGACCGCGGCCTGCTCGGTGCCGACCGCCGGGAGGCGCTGCGGGGCATCAGCCCGGAGGACACGACGGCGGTGCTCGCCTACGCAGCGCGGGCGGCGGCCATCACCTCCTCCCGGCCGGGCGCCGACCCGCCCACCCGCGACGAGCTCGGCTGAACCGGCCCGGGAGTCCGGTCCGGTCCACCGGCCCCCGGCCTAGAATGGACCCATGTCCCTCCCCGATCCGGCCCTCGATCCGGCACCGCCGGTCAGGCCCGGCGGCGCCACGCGACGTCCCCGGATGATCGCCAGCGACCTGGACGGGACCATCATCGGCTATGAGCACTCCCGCACGGGGTGGGTCTCGCCGCGCACGGTGGCCGCGTTCCAGGCCGCCCATGACGCCGGAGTGCAGGTGGTCTTCGTGACCGGCCGCCCGATCCGCTGGCTGACGCCGGTGGCCGAGGGCCTCGCCCACGCCGGGCCGGTGATCTGCTCCAACGGAGCGGTGGTCTACGACCTGGTCCGTGACACCGTGCTGGAGTCCCGGCCCATGATGCTCGACACCGTCCTGGAGGCCCGGGCCATGATCGCCGCGCTGGACCCCTCGGCGTCCTTCGGCGTGGAGACCCTCGACGGGTTCCACCTCGACGCCGCCTTCATGGACCGCCTGGACGAGGACTCTCCTGCCGAGCTCGCCCGGGGCATCCACGTCGGCCGGTCCCTGGACGAGGTGCTGCCCCCGGAACCGGAGGTGGTGAAGTTCCTGGCCAAGACGCGCAGCAGCGAGCCGGACGCCTTCCTGGCCGAGGTGCGGTCCCTGCTCGGCGAACTGCTGGCCGTCACCCACTCCGCCCCCGGCGTCGCCCTGCTGGAGATGTCCCGCCCGGACGTGAACAAGGCCAGCACCCTGGAGGACTTCGCCGCCCGGCACGGGATCTCCGCCCAGGAGGTGGTCGCCTTCGGGGACATGCCCAACGACCTGGAGATGATCCACTGGGCCGGGACCGGGTACGCCGTGGCCTCCGGGCACCCGCTGCTGCTGGAGGCCGCCGACGCCACCACCGATGCCTGCGACGACGACGGCGTGGCCGCGATCATCGAGCACCTGCTCACCCTGGACTGACCCCGCACCCGCTGCCGTTAGGGTGATGACCGTGAAGCCCCCCAGCCTGCCGCAGTACCTGAAGGACTCGTTGCCCGGCCGCCGGGGCTGGCCCCTGGCCTTCGCCCACCGGGGCGCGGACACCGCCCGGGAGAACACCCTCGCCGCCTTCCGCGCCGCCGTGGAACGCGGCTACGGCTATCTCGAGCTGGACGTGCGCACCACGCGGGACGGCGTGCTCATGGTCTTCCACGACGAGGTGCTGGACCGCGTCACCACCGGTACCGGCCGGGTCTCCGACCACACGTGGGAGGAACTGGCCCGGGTCCGCGTCATCGACCCCGCCCTCACCGGGGCCGCCGCCGGGACCCCCGGGGCCGCCGCGTCCGAGGCCCCGGAGGGTGAGCACCTGCTGCGCTTCGAGGACCTGCTGACCGAGTGGGACGACGTCCGCCTCAACGTGGACCTCAAGGACGACGCGGCGGCCGAGGCGATCGCCCGGATCGTGGCGCGCCATGACGCCTGGGACCGCGTGCTGGTCGCGTCCTTCCACGACTCCCGCCGCCGCAGGTTCACCCGGGCGTCCGGGCGGGCCGTGGCGATGTCCGGCGGGGCGCTGGCGGTCGGGGCCCTCGTGCTCACCGCCCCGCTCGGCCTGACGCGGTTCGTCGCCCGCCGGCTGGCCCACGTCCACTGCGTGCAGGTCCCGGTGAGGCAGGGGCCGATCACGGTGGTCACCCCGCGGTTCGTCTCGCGCTGCCAGGCCGCGGGACTGCAGGTCCACGTCTGGGTCGTGGACGAGCCGGCGGAGATGGAACGGTTGATCGCCCTGGGCGTGGACGGACTGATGACCGATGACGTCGAGGCCCTGGCCGCGGTGATGGAGGCACGTGGTTTCTGGCCCCAGCGGTAGGCCGCTACCGTGGGAGGATGCCTGAGATTCCCGACGCCGTCCAGGACCAGACGATGAGACTCGCCCCGGGCTCCGAGCAGCCCCTCGACGAACCGGGAGCCGGCCTGCCGGTGCCCGCCGGCCCCGCCGTGGCCATGGGAACGGAGGCGCCGGCCGACGCCGTCGGGCGCATGCGGCAGGCCGCCACCCTGCGATTGCCGCACCCGCGCCGGTACCGGGCCGCACAGCTCAAGGGGATCCGGCGGATGCTGGAGGAGGAGGCCGACGCCATCTGCGCGGCCCTCGAGCAGGACCTCGGCAAGTCCCGCACGGAGGCCATGGTCACCGAGGTCCAGGTGACCCGCGCCGAGGCGGACCACGCCCTGCTGTACCTCACCGACTGGATGGAACCGCAGTCCGTGAAGGTCCCGCTGGCCTTCCAGCCGGCCAGTGCCAAGATCGAGGCGCGTCCGCTGGGTGCGGTGCTGGTCATCGCCCCGTGGAACTACCCGTTCCAGCTGCTCATCTCCCCGCTGGTGGCCGCCGTGGCCGCGGGCAACGCCGTGGTGCTCAAGCCCAGTGAGAAGGCCCCGGCCACGTCCGAGCTCATCGGGCGCCTCATCCCGCAGTACCTGGACCCGCGCTCGGTGGCCGTGGTGCAGGGTGGCGCCGAGACCGTCCAGGGGCTGCTGGCCGAGAAGTTCGACCACATCTTCTACACCGGCGGAGAACGGGTCGGCCGGATCGTCTACGAGGCGGCCGCCCGGCAGCTGACCCCCGTCACCCTGGAACTGGGCGGGAAGTCACCGTGCGTGGTGGCGGACGGGCGCAACTGGCCGGCCATCGCCCGGCGCATCGCCTTCGGCAAGTTCACCAACGCCGGACAGACGTGCGTGGCCCCGGACTACGTGCTCGTGGTCGGCGAGGAGACGCAGCGGCAGCTGGAGAGGCACCTGACGAAGGCCATCACCGAGTTCTACGGTGCGGACCCGCAGGCCTCCGCGGACTACGGCCGGCTCATCGACACCCAGCACGCCGAGCGACTGGCCGGCCTGCTGCAGGACGCGCTCGAGCCCGGGGAGGGGCGCGCCCCGGCGCGGCTCGTGCACGGGGGCCGGGCCGACGTGGCGGACAGGTACCTCGAGCCGACCGTGCTGGCGGACGTCTCCGCGGACAGCGCGCTGATGGCCGAGGAGATCTTCGGGCCCATCCTGCCGATCCTGCGCGTGGACACCGTGGAGGAGGCGATCGAGTTCATCAACGCCCGGCCGCATCCGCTGGCCGCCTACCTGTTCACGGACAAGCCCCGTTACCACCGCGCGTTCGAGGAGCGCGTGACCGCCGGCGGGATGGCCTTCGACGTCACGCTGATGCACGTGGGCCTGCCGACCCTGCCGTTCGGCGGCGTGGGGCCCTCGGGGATGGGCTCGTACCACGGGCGTGCCGGGTTCGAGACGTTCTCCCAACTGCGCCCGGCCCTGACGAAGACCGACCAGGTGGACACCCTCAAGGCCGTCTACCCGCCCTACACCTGGACCAAGCGCCAGGCGATCAAGCGCCTGCTCTGACGCTCAGGCGATGACCGCGTCCACGATCGCCTTCGCCTCGGCCTGGACCTGGGCCAGGTGCTCGGCGGAGACGAAGGACTCGGCGTAGATCTTGTAGACGTCCTCGGTGCCGGAGGGGCGCGCGGCGAACCAGGCGTTCTGCGTGGTGACCTTCAGCCCGCCGATGGGCGCCTCGTTCCCGGGCGCCTCGGTCATCGTGGCGATGATCCGCTCCCCGGCCAGGGTGTCCGCGGTGACGTCCGCCGGGGACATCCGCTTCAGCTTGGCCTTCTGCTCCGCGGTGGCCGGGGCGTCGATGCGGGCGTACACCGGGTCCCCGTACCGCGCGACGAGGTCCGCGTAGTACCGGGACGGCGACGTGCCCGTCACCGCCCGGATCTCCGCGGCCAGCAGGCACAGCAGGATCCCGTCCTTGTCCGTGGACCACGGGGTCCCGTCGAAGCACACGAAGGACGCCCCGGCGGACTCCTCCCCGCCGAAGACACCCGTCCCGTCCAGCAGGCCGGGCACGAACCACTTGAAGCCCACCGGCACCTCCACGAGGTCCCGGTCCAGCCCCGCGGCCACCCGGTCGATCATCGAGGAGGAGACGAGCGTCTTCCCGACGCCGGCCCCGGCCGGCCAGTCGTAACGGTGCCGGTAGAGGTAGTCGATCGCCACGGAGAGGAAGTGGTTCGGGTTCATCAGCCCGCCGTCCGGGGTGACGATGCCGTGGCGGTCGGCGTCCGCGTCGTTGCCGGTGGCGATGTCGAACGGCGCCGCAGCGTCCGGTCCCGGCACGTCCGCGTCGGCGCCGGGACCGGACGCGGAACCGGCGTCGGGCCGCATCCGCCCGATCAGCGAGGCCATGGCGTTCGGCGACGAGCAGTCCATCCGGATCCTGCCGTCCCAGTCCAGGGTCATGAACGCCCACTGGGGGTCGACGTCCGGGTTCACGACGGTGAGGTCCAGTCCGTGGCGCTCGGCGATCTCGCCCCAGTACTCCACCGAGGCCCCGCCCATGGGGTCCGCGCCGATGCGGACCTTCGCCCGGCGGATGGCGTCCAGGTCCACGACCTTCGGCAGGTCGGTGACGTAGCGGTCCCGGAAGTCATAGGTGCCCAGCGCCTCGTGGCGCCGCGCCTCGGCCAGCGGGATGCGCCGGACCTCCGCCAGGCCCCCGGCCAGCAGCTCGTTGGCGCGGTCCGCGATCCAGTCCGTGGCGTCGGTGTCCGCGGGGCCGCCGTGGGGCGGGTTGTACTTGAAGCCGCCGTCGGCGGGCGGGTTGTGGGAGGGCGTGATGACGATGCCGTCGGCCAGGTCCTGCCCGTGGGTGCGGTAGTCGTTGAGCACCAGGATGGCGTGGGAGACGGCCGGGGTGGGGGTGTAGCCGTCCCGGGAGTCGATCAGCGTGCGTACCCCGTTGCCCATGAGCACCTCGAGCGCGGTGTCCTGGGCCGGCCCGGACAGGGCGTGGGTGTCCCGGCCCATCAGCAGCGGGCCGGTGATCCCCTGGGCGGCGCGGTACTCGACGATCGCCTGCGTGATGGCGGCGATGTGGTCCTCGTTGAAGGAGGTCTTCAGGGACGAGCCGCGGTGGCCGGAGGTGCCGAAGGAGACCCGCTGCGCCGGGTCCGCGGGGTCCGGATGACGCTCGGCGTAGGCCGCCAGCAGGGCGTCCAGGTCGACGAGGTCTTCGGGGAGGGCCACGGTGCCTGCCCGTTCGGCGGCGGGCGCAGGGGTCTGAGCGTTCATGGCACCACTGTTCCACGAACGCGTGACCACAGGTAGCCGACCGGTGAACATGACCGACGGCGCGGGGACGGCCGGCAGGTGGTGCTGGGGTACGCCCTACCGTTGTCACCCGGTCCCGGGGAGCGGAAAATCGGGTCATGTCCACAGCACGCGTGACCGGGGACGGGCTCACGGTGGGAGCCGCCGCCCCGGGACCGGACGTCGTTCCCGCCCCGGCCATCGCACCCGTTCCGGCCGGGGACGCCGACATCCGCGGGGCGCTGTTCCCCATGGACGAGTACGCCCAGCGGCTGCTGTCGGTGCGCGAGAGGATGGACCGGCAGGGCCTGAGCGCCCTGATGGTCGTGGACCCGGCGAACATCTTCTACCTCACCGGCTATGACGCGTGGTCGTTCTACACCCCGCAGGTCCTCTTCATCCCCCTGGACGGGCCCATGCTGTTGTTCCTGCGGGAGATGGACGCCCTGGGTGCCTTCCGCACCAGCTGGCTGCCCATGGACCAGGTCCTGGGCTATCCGGAACGCTACGTGCACCAGCCCCGGATCCACCCCTTCGACTGGGTCGCCGACGCCCTGCGCCGGCGCGGTCTGGTCGAACCGGCCGCCCGGGGAGGCGTGGGCCTGGAGATGGACGCCCACTTCTTCGCGCCGAAGGCCTACCAGGCGCTCCTGCGGGGGATTCCGGAGTGGTCCCTCGTGGACTGCTTCGAGCTGGTCAACTGGGTGCGGGCGGTGAAGTCGGATGCCGAGATCCGGTACATGCGCCTCGCGTCCCGGGTGACCACGGTGTCGATGCAGGAGGCCATCGACGCGATCGAGCCGGGAGTGCCCCAGAACCAGGTGGCCGCGCACATCGCCGCCGCCCAGGCCGCGGGCACCGAGGACGCGTGGGGTGACTTCCCCGCCATCGTCCCGATGCTGCCCACCGGCGGGTCCGCGGACACCCCGCACCTGACCTGGTCCGATCGCGTGCTGCGGGAGGGTGACGCCGTGGCCGTCGAGCTGGCCGGGGTGCACCGCCGGTACCACGTGCCCCTGGCCCGCACGGTCGTGCTCGGCACGCCGTCGCCCGAACTGCTGCTGCTGGAGGAGGCGGTCGGAGCCGGGCTGCAGGACATCCTCGACGTCGCCGCCCCCGGCGTCCCCGTCCGGGAACTGTCCCGGACGTGGACCCGGACCCTGGCGGGGTACGGGCTGGAGAAGCCCAGTCGCCTCGGGTACTCCATCGGGGTCGGCTTCCCGCCGGACTGGGGGGAGCGGACCATCAGCATCCGTGCCGAGGACGAGAACGTGCTGGCGGAGAACATGACGTTCCACCTGATCTGCGGGATGTGGATGACCGGCTACGGCTACGCGGCCTCGGAATCGATCCGCATCACGGACACCGGCGTCGAGGCCTTCACGCAGTTCCCCCGGCTCATCCTGCGGAAGTGAGCTCCGCCCCCGGTCCGGCGCCACCGGGCGGCCGGGGCGGCCCGGCTGGTTGAATAGGCGGCAGGGGCCGACGAGACGACCGTCAGGCCGGCCCGGGACCGCAGGAGGAACACCGATGTCGCTGCCCCGTTGGGTGCACCTGGGACACCCGGGCCGGATCACGGACACGGGCGAGGGCGAACGCGGGGAAGCGGACGGCGTGGCGGCCCCCTGCCTGGTGCGTGCCGCCACCGCCTCCCACGGCTCGGCGGAGCCCATGCTGGAGGCCCTCGGGGACCTGCCGGCCCAGGAGCTGCCCCGGCCGGGCGGCGGGGACACCCGCGCCCTGTGGGAGCTCCTCGCCTCCGTGGCCGCGGTGGACCTGGTGGCCGCCCGCGTGCTCGAACCCCACCTGGACGCCGTGGCGATCCTGGACCAGGCCGGGGTGCCGGCCCCGCACGGTGTCCTGGGCGTCTACGCCTCCGAGTCCGGGGGGCAGACCCCCGTCGCCCACCGGACCCGCCCCGGACACGCCGACGGGCCCGGTCCCTGGGTGCTGGACGGCACCAAGCCGTG
>NZ_CALMQR010000028.1:0-9574 GCF_937871995.1 uncultured Citricoccus sp.
CCGCAGTAGGTTGTGGGCGTGGCGTCCCGGGACCTGGAGGCCCTGCCCGTGGGGTTCGAGCGCTTCCACCGGAGGGACTTCCTCAACTACCAGTTCAACCGGGCACAAGCGCTGGGCTTCGCCGACCGCGCCGAGCTCCTCGTCGCGGCGAACCGGATCCGTTCCGGACCCGACTGCGTCCCCGTCTTCGAGGACCTCTCCGCGCGGGCGGCCGCCGCCGGCCGGACCCGGCACGCCGCGGGGTACCTGCGCCTGGCGGAGTTCTTCACGCCACCGCGGTCGGGGGAGAAGATCGCGCGCTACCGGCGCCTCCGTGACCTGTACGACGCCGCCTTCGCGGGCACCGGCGTCGTGCGCCACGAGGTGCCCTACGCCCAGGCCGCGCTGCCCGCCTACCGCCTGGCGGCGGACGGTCCGGGCACCGGGGCCACGGTGCTGCTGCACGGCGGATTCGACTCGGTGATCGAGGAGTTCCAGCCCGTCTGGCAGCGTGTGGCCGCCGCGGGGTTCGACGTCGTCGCGTTCGAGGGCCCGGGACAGGGCGGGGCGCGGGCGCTGCACGGACTGACCTCCGAGCACGACTGGGAGAAGCCGGTCGGCGCGGTGCTGGACCACTTCGGCCTGACGGAGGCCGCCCTGGTGGGGATCTCGATGGGCGGGTACTGGGCGCTGCGCGCCGCCGGGCTGGAACCGCGCCTCCGGCAGGTGGTGGCGTGGCCGCCGGTCTACGACTGGCTCTACCGGCTGCCCGCCGTGGCGCGTGGACCCGTCCGGGGGATGCTGGACCATCGGGACTTCATGCGCTGGAGCGTGCGTATCCGGGCCCGGTTGTTCCCGACGCTGCGCATGGTGGTCGAGCAGGTGCTGTACATGGTCGACAGCGACGACCCGGCCGACGTCGTGGACTGGTTCCTGGGCATGAACGCCCGGCACCTGGGCAGCGAGCGGGTGCGTCAGGACGTGCTGCTGATGTGCGGGGAGCACGACGCGTTCCAGCCACCGGCACTGGCCCGGGCCCAGGCCCGGGCGCTGACGGCTGCCCGCAGCCTGAGCGTGCGGACGTTCACCGCGGCCGAGCACGCCGACCAGCACTGCCAGATGGGGAACCTGGACCTGGCCTGCCGGGTGCTGACCACCTGGCTGCGGGACCCCGCGGGGCTGGCAGGATGAGGCCATGGACCAGGCGACGGACGACATGACGGGCGCCGGCGCGGGGCACCGGGCCCGCGGCTCCCTCCCCGAGGTGGCCCCGGCGTCATGGTGGAGCCGCCTGTGGAAACCGTTCTGGGCCGTGCCGGCGGCCTGCGTCCTGGTGTTCCTGGTCCTCGGCATCGTCCTGCCCCAGGTGGAGGACTCCTGGGGCACCACCGACCTGCAATACGTCTTCCAGGGCGGCCCGGACGGCGCCCGGGGACTGCTGGGCACGATCGCCACGGCCATGATCTCGGTGACCGGACTGGTCTTCTCCATCACCATGGTGGTCCTGCAGCTGGCCTCCAGCCAGTTCACCCCGCGGGTCCTCGGAGGATTCCTGCAGAACCGGGTGGTGCAGTCCACGCTGGGCATCTTCATCTCCACCTTCGTGTTCGCCCTGACCGTGACCCGGTCCGTGCGCGGTGACAACTCCACCGAGCAGTTCGTCCCCCAGGTCTCCGTGACCCTGGCCTTCCTGCTGGTCCTCGTCTCCATGGGGTTCTTCCTGGCCTTCATCCACCACATCACCACCTCGATCCAGGTCTCCCACGTCATCTCGCGGATCGGTGACCAGACGGTGGCGCTCGCCGACCGGATGTTCCCGGAGTCCGCGGATGCCGAGGCCCCGGCGTTCGGTCCCACCTGGTCCCCCGCCCCGGGCACGCCGCATCTCCGGCTCGAGGCACCGCGGCACGGCGTGATCACGCACGTGGACTATGCGGGGCTGGTCCGCTGGGCGCGGGAGCGGGACGTGGTGGTCACGCTGGACCGGCCGGTGGGCCAGTTCCTGGCGGAGGGACAGCACGTGCTGCGGATCTGGGGCGCCGCCGTCGGGGTGGAGGAGGGCCGCGAGCCGGGTGACCCCTACCGGCACATCGGGCTGGGCCCGCAGCGGGAGATGCGCCAGGACGTCGCCTTCGGCATCCGCCAGCTCGTGGACATCGGCAACCGCGCGCTGTCCCCGGGGGTGAACGACCCGACGACGGCCGTGCAGTGCCTGGACGAGCTCCACCGGATCCTGCGCGTGCTGGTCCGGCGCGCCTCGCCCAGCCCCTACATCGCCGACGACGCCGGCCGGGTCCGTGTGGTGCACCATCCCCAGGCCATCACGGAACTGGTGGAGCTGGCCCTGCTGGAGATCGCGCACAGCGGTGACGCCCTGCAGGTGCCCCATCGGTTGCGCACCCTGCTGGAGGACCTCGTGGAGGTCAGCGCGGAACGCTACCGCCCCGCGGTCCGGCAGCTGCTGGAGGGGCTCCCCGCCTGACCTGGAACGTGTGGTCCCGGTCGGGGCGATCGCCTCGGCGATTCCGGGGGTCGTGCTGTGTGTCGTGGCCAGGCGCCGTTCAGCGGCGCCGGTGGTCGTCCGCGTAGGCCGCGAAGATGGTCTCGGCGTCGGCGCCGGACACGAAGTCCTCCGCCAGCACGGCCCCCAGCCGGTCCAGGGCCGCGGAGAACCTGGTGGCGCCGGCCTGCAGTTCCGGGACCTGGGAGTGCTGGGCGCTGTCCCGCAGGGCCAGGGCGTAGGGCAGCTGCCGGGCCAGGGACAGTTCCGTGTCCTCCTCGACGAAGTAGTAGCTCTCCGTGTGCTGGGCGAAGTCGATGCCCGCCTGCTCGATCCGCCCGGACATCTCGTCCAGGACCCGGGCCGCCGTCTCCGGGCCCACCCGATGGAGCGCCTCGGCGTAACCGGCGTCCTCCATCCCCGCCAGTGCCAGGGCGAGCGCCCTGCGGCGTGACAGGGGCGGATACACCTGCGTGAACCACGTCAGTCCGGCCGTCAGCAGGGCGAACCCGGTCAATGCCTGGACCGGGGCCGCCATCCGGATCCAGGGGCTGGTGGCGACGACGTCACCGAAGCCCACGGTGGACAGCGTGGTCAGGGAGACGTAGAGCGCCTCGGCCGGGTTCGGGTGGTCGGCCGGGTCCACTCCGGAGTAACTGAACCCCTCGGGCAGGTGCGGAAGGTAGACCAGCGCCCAGCCCACCGCCTGCAGCAGGACCCACATCAGGATCACGGCGACCATGCCCGCGGGGCCGGCCGCGGAGCCGAACCGGTGACCGGTCAGCCTGGAGGCCTTCCACAGGCCGGAGAGCACCCCACGGCTGAGGCCTCCCTGGCCCTTCGGGTGCAGCAGGCTGTGGAACATGTCCCGCAATCCCACCAGGATCACCAGGATGCCCGCGATGCTCAGCACGATGTCCACGGCAGGTCTCCGTTCCTGGTCGACACTCGCAGGGTCTGGGATCGCGACCGGTTCACCGCCCGGTCGGTCCCCGCTGTACCGAGCGTACCGGCGCCGGCGACGGTCCACAGGAGCCGATCCGGTGGCGGGGCCGCACCATCCGTGCACCTCAGCCGGGATGGCATCCCCTTCCCGGCCAGCAGCGCGGGCAACGGGGTGTGTGTCAAGGATGTACGCGGGGGATCTCCGCGCGCCGGGATTGCTAGGGTGGAACGCATGTCCACCGCACTGACCCTTGCCCTCCTTGCGGTCGGACTCATCCTCACCCCCCTGTTCTGCCGGTGGTGGGGCCGCAACGCCGGATGGCCCCTGGCGGCCGTCTACACGCTCGCCGCCGTGGCGTACCTGCCCGCCCTGGCCCAGGGGACGGTTGTCCGCGCCGGTGCCGGCGGTGCTGCAGCCGCTTCACCCGCCACGTGGTCCATCCCGTGGATCCCCTCCTGGGGGCCCGGTGGGGGAGAGGGCATCAGGCTGGCGTTCTCGGCCGATCCCGTCTCGAGCGTCTTCACCCTCATCGCGCTGCTCATCGGCGCGGTGGTGCTCGTCTACTCCACCCGGTACCTGGACCCCGGCCCCAACCTGAGCTTCTACCTCGGGATGGCCCTGTTCACGCTGGCCATGGTGGGGCTCGTGACCGCGGACGACCTGGCGGTCCTGTTCATCTGCTGGGAACTGACCTCCCTGGCGTCCTTCCTGCTCATCGCCCGCTCGGGCCAGAGCGCCTTCGCCCCGTCGATGCGGACCCTGCTGGTCACCTTCCTCGGCGGACTGGCCCTGCTCGTCGCCGTCGTGCTGGTGGCCGTCCGGGCGGGAACCACGAACCTGGGTGAGATCATGGCCTCGGACCTGTGGGCCCAGGACCCCGCCTTCACCACCACGGTCGGGCTGCTCATCGCGCTGGCCGCCATGACGAAGTCGGCCCAGTTCCCGTTCCACTCCTGGCTGCCCGACGCGATGGCCGCTGCCACCCCCGTCTCGGCCTACCTGCACGCCGCCGCCGTGGTGAAGGCCGGCATCTTCCTGCTGTTGCGCTTCTCGCCGGTCTTCCACGACGACGTGCTGTGGTCCGTCCTGCTCGTCGTCGTGGGCCTGGTGACCTCGGCCGTCGGTGGCTGGCGGGCACTGCAGCAGCACGACCTGAAGAAGCTGATGGCCTACTCCACGGTCAGCCAGCTGGGGCTCATCGTGGCCGCGATCGGCACCGGGACCGAGGCCGGCATCGCCGCCGCCCTGATCCACACCATCGCGCACGCCCTGTTCAAGTCCGGGCTGTTCATGGTGGTCGGAGTCGTGGACCACGCCACCGGAACCCGCGACCTGCGGCGCCTGCCGGTGCTGTACCGGGCGCTGCCGTTCACCTTCGTGGTGACCGTCCTGGGCGCCGGCGCGATGGCGGGCATCCCGCCCCTACTCGGCTTCATCTCCAAGGAGTCCATCTTCACGGCCCTCAACCACTGGGCCGCGGACGGAGGCGCGTCCGGCACGCTCGCCGCCTGGGCGGGCCCGGTCGCGCTGGCCGGAGCCGCCCTCGGCTCCGTGCTCACCTTCGCCTACTGCGCGAAGATCGTCGTCGGCGGCTTCCTGGACCCGGAGCGGCCCGAGGAGTACGGCCGGACCCGGCGGCCGGGGCGGGTGGCGCCGGCCCACGCACGGGACCACGGGCACGCCGCCGGTGCCGACGCCCCGGTGCACGCTCCCGGTGGCATCCTGGTGACCGCCACCGCGCTGCCGATCCTCGCCTCCGTCGCGGCGCTCTTCGCCCTGCCGCTGCTGGACGTCGCGGTCGGCGCCGCCACGGACACGGCCTTGCCGGGCGCCGGGGCGGAACCGCACTTCGTGCTCTGGCACGGGATCACCGCCGAACTGCTCACCACCCTCGCGGTCTTCGCCGCCGGCGTGGTGACGGTCCTGCTGCGCCACCGGCTCTGGCCGGTGCTGGAGGACGCCGGTCTGCCGTTCGGCGGTGCCTCGATCATCGAGGCCTGCACCCGGGGCCTGACCGTGGCCGGCCACGCCGTGGCCCGGCTGACCGCCCGGGACGCCGCCGCCTCGCACGCGGCCATGATGGTGGCCTCGCTGGTGGCCGTCGTGGTCCCCGGGGCCCTCCTGCTCAGTGCCCAGGGCAGCCTGCCCCCGCTGCGCGAGGGGCTGAACCAGCCGGTGGACGTGGTGCTGCTCGTCCTGCTGGCGGCCTCGGCACTCGGTGTGGCGTTCACCCGCTCGCGGCTGGGCGCCACGGTGGCCCTGTCCGCCATCGGCATCCTCATGACGGTGCAGATCCTGGCCCTCGGCGCCCCGGACGTGGCCCTGACGCAGCTGCTCGTGGAGAGCCTGACCATCATCGTCATCATGCTGGTGCTGCAGAAGCTGCCGCGGACCTTCAAGAGCCCCCGGGCCGCCCGGGCGCTGCCGGCCGCGGTCATCGCCGTGGGCGCCGGGCTCGCCACCGGTCTGGCCACATGGGGGCTGACCGGCCGGCGGGAGAAGTCCGAGGTCGGCACGTACCTGCTGGAGAACGGCCAGGACATCACCGGCGGGGACAACATCGTCAACGTCATCCTGGTCGAGTTCCGCGCCCTGGACACCCTCGGGGAGCTGGCCGTGCTGGGCATGGCCGGCATCGCGCTGGCCGCCGTGCTCTCCACGGTCCGCAACCGGTACATGGACCCGGACCCGGACAAGGTGGCTCGCGAGGAGATGGCGACCGGTGAGGAGCACGACGGCGCCGACCGCCCGGGCGGCCCGGACCTCGGCAGCGACACCGCCCGCCGCGCCATCCTCAGTTCCTGGGGCAACATCAGCCAGCTCCAGCTGATGCTGCGGTTCCTGCTCCCGCTGCTCGCGGTCATCTCCGCCATCCTGTTCCTGCGCGGCCACAACGAGCCCGGGGGCGGCTTCATCGCGGCCCTCGTGGGCTCCGGCATTGTGGGGCTTGTCTACGTCTCCACCTCGCGGGACCGGCAGATCGGCGCGCCCCGGGCGCCCATCTACCTGATCGGCGGCGGCGTGGTGCTCGCCGTGAGCACGGGCCTGTGGAACATGGCGTTCACGGGGACCTACATGGAGCCCCAGCACGGGTACGTCCTCGGCCAGCACCTCAGCACGTCCATGGTGTTCGACGCCGGCGTCTACCTGGCCGTCGTCGGGCTCATCCTGCTCGCCTTCAACGTCCTGGGCACCGCGCGCTCGGCCCACCAGCGCCCCGGCGGGGAGGGCGCCCGCGAGCGCGTGGACGAGGCCGTGCTGGGAGAGGTGGACGGGCCGATGGACAACCCGATCGACGGCCTGCTCGCCGCGGACCGGACGGCCGCCACCGACGGAAGGCCCGCGAAACCGGTGAAGCCCACCACCCAGCACATCTCCTCCGGCACCCGGCCCGACGAATGGGGGCGGTGACATGCTGGTCCTCGCCGTGACCGTGGGCGTACTGACCGCCGCGGGCGTGTGGCTGCTGCAGCAGCGGAGCATGGTCCGCGCCATCTTCGGGCTGACCCTGATCTCCCACGCCGTCAACCTGCTGCTCCTGACCACCGGGGTGCCGGGGTGGCGCGTGGAACCGCTGATGTCCACGGCGCAGGCCGCGGACGCCGCGGATCCGCTGCCCCAGGCCTTCGTGCTGACCGCGATCGTCATCTCCATGGCCACCACCATCTTCATGCTGGCCCTGGCCGTGATCGGCCGGGACGACGACCAGGAGAAGGTGCCCGAGACCGGGGAGGAGCACGCATGACCGAACTGATGACCCCCGGATCCCTGCTCGCGCTGTTCGTGGCCGTGCCCCTGCTCTGTGCGGGCCTGTCCGTGATCCTCCGCCAGCGCGTGGTCGACCGGATCCTGCTCGTCGGGGTCCCCGTGCTCGCGATCGCCGGGGCGGTGGCCCTGATGCTGTTCCACCGTGAGGTCCCGGTGCTGGCCAGTGCCATCGGCGCCTACGAGGGTGGCATCGCGATCCCCCTGGTCTCGGACACGCTCACGGCCCTGATGCTGGCCACCACCGGGCTCGCCACGGCTGCCTCCGGCTGGTTCCTGACCCTCACCGGTGAGGCCCGGTTGCGGTTCGTCCCGGCGCTGGCCCTGTTGCTGATGACCGGCGTCAACGGCGCCCTGCTGACGGGTGACCTGTTCAACCTCTTCGTGTTCGTCGAGGTGATGCTGCTGCCGTCCTACGCCCTGATCGCGGTGACCGGGACCTGGCGGCGCCTGGGCCTGGGACGCATGTTCGTGATCGTCAACCTGGTGACCAGCCTGATCCTGCTGATGGGCGTCGGCCTGGTCTACGGATCGGCCGGGGCCGTGAACCTCGCCGTCCTGGCCGGGCGGGCCGCCGAGGACCCCCAGGTCGCCCTGGCGCTCACCGTGGTGCTGCTGGCGCTGGCCATCAAGGCCGGCGTGGTGCCCGTCCACGGCTGGCTGCCCCGGGCCTACCCCGGGACCTCCGCGGGGATGATGGCACTGTTCTCGGCCCTGCACACCAAAGTCGCGCTGTACGCGATCTTCCGCATCTACTTCACGACCTTCGAGCCGGGTTCGCCGTCCGGCGCCGCCGGGGCCGGAATGGCGTCCGCGGTCGCGGGGGTGATCGCCGTCGTCGTGCTCGCCACCATGGTGGTGGGCGCCATCGGGTCCCTCGGCGAACAGCGGTTCCGCGGTGTCCTGGCCTTCCAGATGGTCGCCGGGGTGGGACACATCCTGATCGGTGTCGCCGTGACCTCGCCCGCGGCCGTCGCGGCGGGGTTGTTCTACCTGGTCCACCACGTGGTCACGATGGCCTCGTTGCTGACCACCGTGGGGGCCGTCGAGCACACCTACGGCACCGGGGTGCTGGGCCGGATCTCCGGGGTGATGCACCGGGACCGGCTGGCCGCCGTCCTGGTGGCCCTGGGGCTGCTGTCCCTGGCCGGGCTGCCGCCCACCTCGGGGCTGTGGGGCAAGCTGGGGCTGGGCCTGGCCGTAGCGGAGGCCGGTGAGACCGGCCCCGCGGGCGCCTGGCAGACCCCGGTGTTCCTGGTGGCGATCGTGGTCTCGTCCGTGGTCACGCTCGTGGCCCTGCAGCGGCTGTGGGGCTCCAGCTTCGCCGGGGCCCCGCTCCACCGCTACTGGCCGGCCGCGCCCGAGGGGGGACGGGCGAAGGCCCAGACCCTGGAGGGTGAGGTGCGCATCCCGCTGCGCCTGCTGGCCCCCGGGACGATGATGATGGGCGTGTCCATCGCACTCTTCCTCTTCGCTGGGCTCCTGATGCCCTTCATCGACACCGCGACCGCGGGGCTCTTCGAGACCGGTCCCTACATCGAGGCGGTGCTGCCATGAGAACCGACCAGCCGCGTCACCGCAGCGCCTGGCGGTTCAACGTCGGGTCCATGATCACCTACGTGGCCTGGCTCATCGGCCAGGTGATCGCCGGGTCGCTGACCGTGGCCCGCCGCGCCGTGGTCCCCGGCCGGTTCGCGGAGCCGTCCATCGTGGCCTTCCCGCTGCGCTGCAACACCGACCTGGAGGTCACGTGGATGGCCTCCTCCATCACCATCACCCCGGGCACCCTCGTGGTGGGCACCGCCCACGGCACGGACTCAGAACCCGTGACGGTCTTCGTCCACTCGGTCTTCGACGCGGACCGGGAGTCCGTCCACGAGGGCCTGCGGGAGATGGAGGACCGGCTGCTGCGGATGACCCGCGGGCCACGATGGCAGGACCACGCGGAAGGGGACGTCCGATGAGCATCGACTCCGCGTATGACGTGCTGCTCTCCGGGGTGCTCCTGATCCTGGCCGTCGCCATCCTGCTGGGGCTCTACCGGATCTTCACGGCCTCCGCGGCCGCCGAACGGGCCGTGGTCGGGGACCTGGTGTACTTCGCGGGCATCGGGATCCTGATGATCGTCGGCATCCAGTCCGGCTCCGCGGTCATCCAGGACGCCGCCATGCTCGCGGCGTTCCTGGGCATCCTGGCCACCGTGGCACTGGCACGCATCCTGACGAGAGGGGAACGCTAGTGGAGGGGTATCAGATCCTCGCCGCCGTCCTGATCCTGGGGGGCGCGCTGCTGGTGCTGCTCTCGGCCGTGGCCATGGTCCGGGCCCGGGACGCCCTGCAGATGATGAACGTGTTCTCGCCGGCCACGGCGATGGGCCTTCCGCT
>NZ_CALMQR010000029.1:0-3711 GCF_937871995.1 uncultured Citricoccus sp.
GGGATGGCCGGAGGCGGGGTGTTCCCCGCAGGGCGCTCCCGCGGGAGTCTGTGCCGCGGGACGGATGATGGGGATCTGAGACAGTTCCACGGGCGGTTCCTGGATGCGCCGGCGTCCCGATCGCGTCCTGGCCTGATCGTCCACGGCTGCCTCTCCTCCTGTCCCGTCCGTACCGGTCGCGGTGCCTCCCGCACCGCCGCCCGTCGTACTCTCCGCTGTCCTGTCCCTGCCCGGTTCGGGCCCCGGTCCGGGGTGGACGGGCGGCCCACGGCACACTGTAGTGCCCCCATTAACGACTGAAGGGCCCGTACCGGGCCCTTCAGGAATGGTGGATCTTACTGGACTCGAACCAGCGACCTCTCGCGTGTGAAGCGAACGCTCTAACCAACTGAGCTAAAGATCCAACAGCGTGCCAGCGCCTTCCCCGTCAGGGGTTGACAGCTATGAAAGCTTAGCAGAACCGGGGCCCAACCCGAAAACGGGCCGCGCGAGCCGCGGTGACGGCCGGTCGGCGCGGCGCACCTACGATGAACGGCATGGACTCCTTCACGCGGCTGGGCAGGCACCCGGCCTTCCGGACCGGTGCCTCCGTCGCCGTGGCCACGGGCCTCTACGGGATCTCCTTCGGCGCCCTCGGGGTCGCGGCGGGGCTGGACGTGTGGCAGACGATCGCCCTGAGCGCGCTGATGTTCACGGGTGGTTCACAGTTCGCCTTCGTGGGAGTGCTGGCCGGCGGGGGCGGGGGCGCCGCGGCCACGGGTGCCGCCAGCCTGCTCGGGGTCCGCAACGCCGTCTACGGGGTCCAGCTCAACGCCATGATGCGGCCCGGTCCCGCCCTGAAGCCACTGGCCGCCCACGTGACCATCGATGAGTCCGCGGCCACGTCCATGGCCCAGCCCGATCCGCACGGGCGCCGCATCGGGTTCTGGACGGCCGGCGTCGGGGTGTGGCTGACGTGGGTGGCCTTCACGGTGCTCGGCGCGGTCGCCGGGGACCTGATGGGCGACCCGAAGGCCTGGGGGCTGGACGGTGCGGCCGCCGCGGCGATGCTCGGCCTGCTGTGGCCCCGGTTGAAGACCGGTGACGCCTGGGCCCTGGCGGCGGTGACGGCGCTCGTCACCACGATCGCCCTGCCGGCACTGCCCTCCGGGATCCCGATCCTGGTCGCCGGGGCCGTGGCGGGGCTGTGGGGCTGGTTCGGGGCCCCGGCACGCCGGGGGCGTGGCCCGCGGGGAGGCCAGCCGGGGCCTGCACGGACGGAACGGACCGGCACGAGGGAGTCGACGGCGTGAGCACGTGGGAATGGGTCCTGCTGGCGAGCGCGATCGCCTTCGGCACCAAGTTGCTGGGCTACCTCGTGCCCGCCACGGTCCTGGATGACCCGAGGATGCTGCGCACGGCCAACGCGGTGACCATCGGGCTGCTGTCCGCGCTCGTGGTGATGAACGCCGCCGCCGCCGGCCAGGGACTGGCACTGGACGCCCGGCTCGGCGCGGTCGTGGCCGCCGCGGTCGCGCTGGTGCTGCGCGCCCCGTTCCTGGTGGTCGTGATCACCGGGGCGGTGGCCGCGGCCGGATTGCGCCTGCTCGGCGTCCCCTGATCAGCCGGTCCGTCAGCGGCGGGTCATCGCGCCGTGATGGAGGCGACCCAGGTGGACTTCAGCCCCGCACGGGACCGGAGCTGGTTGCCCGTGATCCGTGCGGTCGCGCCGTTCGCGGCCGTCGCCGTCACGTACTGCACCGAGCCCGCCCCGTCCCGCGTGAACCGGACCGAGTGCACGCTGGGCAGTCCGAAGGCCTGGGCCATCGCGGCCTGGCTGATCGTCTGCGTCCAGGAGGCATTCGGGTTGTTCGCGGCGGCGGAGAGGCTGTAGGGGTCCGGCCTGCCCTGCAGGTACGGCACCGCGTTGCCCCAGACGTCCTGCGCCGAGCGGGTGTGGCCGCCGCTGGAGGAGAAGTACGTGGCGTCGATGATCGACCCACGGTGCCACAGGCTCTTCGCCGCCACCGGTGAGGAGGTCGGATCGCCCGGCCGGGCGCGCGTCACGGTCGCGTCCACGGCGGCCTTCCATCGGTTCCCGTAGCGGCCGCCACCCTCGTTCTCCTTGGCCCAGCCGGTGAACTTCTGTGAGCGCACCTCGTCCCAGACGTGGCAGCCGCACTCGGCCTTGAGCGTGTTCATGTTCCGCAGCGCGTAGGAGCGTCCGGCCACGGCCTGGGCCTGGAGCGCGGTGGCGGGCCAGGAGGAGGGCATCTCGGCCAGGCCGTAGAGGTACTCGTCGTTCATCCGTAGTTCGGTGACCACGTTGAGCTTGCCGTTGACCACCGAGATGACGAGCTTCCCGTGGCGCAGGTCCAGGGGCTGGCTTCCGTTCGCGGCCGGCACCCGGACGGTGGCGGCCTCGGACGAGTCCGGTGACCAGAACCGGGTGCCGGGCCACTCCAGGACAGCGGAGGCAGACCGCTTCCGCTTCCCGTCCGGCATGGTGACGAGCACGGCTCCGCCGTCCGCGGCGAGGCGCACCGCGCCGCGGGCCTGCAGCACCGTTCCGGCGATCCGGACGCGCTGCAGGCCCGGCGTCCCGCCGGCGAGCCTCGTGGCCTGGATCGTGGTCGACTGCGGGGAGGCCAGGTGGACGGAGATGTTGGTGGCCGCCCGGTGCGCGGACTGGGTGACGTCCGCACCGGAGTAGTAGTACCGCAGGATGTGCTCGACCGAGCGGCCCTCCTCGGCCATGGCCCGGGCGCCGTACTGGCTCATGCCCGCTCCGTGCCCCCAGCCGGACCCCCTGACCGTGAAGCTGGTCGGCGGCCGTCCGCTGGGGGGCCGGGTCCCCACCAGGTCTGCGTGGGCCCGGTGCAGGAACGCCGAGGCGTGGCCGCGGGTGATGTCCTGCTGTTGCCGGAAGGAACCGTCGTTGAAACCCGCGGTGATGCCCCGCGCCGCGGCCCAGGTGATGGCCCGGTAGTTGGGTGAGGACGGCCCGAGGTCGGTGAAGGGACTGGTCGCCGGCGGCGTGGAGGACTCGTCGGCCAGCCGGTAGAGGAAGGCGGTCAGCTCCCCGCGGGTCACCGGTTCGCCCGGACCGAAGGTGCCGTCGGCCCGGCCCACGGTGGCACCCGTGTCTGCCAGCCAGGAGATCGCGGTGAAGTGCGGGCCCCCCGGGGCCACGTCCGAGAAGTCGCGTTGCTGGTCGACGGTGACCTCCGGCCGGACCTGGCGGTACAGGAAGGCGGCCATCTCGCCACGGGTGATCGGCTGGCCGGGCCTGAAGGTCCCGTCGGCGTATCCCACGGTGATGCCCCTGCAGGCCATCCACATGATGTCGCCACGGAAGGCGGCCCCCGCCGGGACATCGGTGAAGTCCGTCCGCTCGCACGATTCCGTCGCGGCCCGGGCGCTGCCGGCCGGCAGGGACGCGGGAGCCACGAGGAGGGCCATCGCGGCGATGAGCACCGAGGCCACGACGCCCCGGGACCACGTGCGTCCGGCCCGCCGGCCGGCAGGACGGCCACCGGCCGGCGTCGGCACGGTGGCGGGTTCCCGGGACGGGACGGAACGGACTGGCACGGTGGATCTCCCCTGGTCAACGGGACATCGTGGCGCCCGGCGGCGGTGCGCGCGTCCCGGGGGGCCTATGCCACCGCGGCACGCCCGGCCGTCCGTTCCTGCGGGCCGGCACCCCGCGCGGGGGACGAAGAACCCCGCCCC
>NZ_CALMQR010000030.1:0-13761 GCF_937871995.1 uncultured Citricoccus sp.
ACGGTGGAGCAGATGGAGTCCGCCGGCCTGCCCGCGTCCACCCCGCTGGCCGGGCATGATCTCCATGCTCCCCTCCGAGCCGTCGTCGCCGATGCGGTGGCCCGGACGCGGGCGTCCATCGGGGCCTGAGCCCGTGGAGTCACGGCGAACTCAGAGTTACGATCACGCTCGACGGTGATCGGCCCGGCGTGTCCCACCGTCGAGCGTGATCGTGACTCCGGTGGGCGGCAGTTCCGGCGGCCAGGGTACGGGCGGCCCTCACGCGCCGAGGGAGATCTCACCCACCGGCTGGCCCGGGTCCGCGGCGAAGCCCAATCCGGACGGCGCCACCCCGTCCATCACCAGTTGCGCCCCCAGGGCCGCGACCATGGCGCCGTTGTCCGTGCACAGCCGCGGCGGCGGGACGGTCAGCCCGATGCCGGCCGCCGTGCAGCGCTCGGCCAGCAGCTCACGCAGCCGGGAGTTCGCCGCGACGCCGCCGCCGAGCAGCAGGTGCCCGATCCCGTGCTCCGTGCAGGCCCGCACCGCCTTGGCGGTGATCACGTCCGCGACCGCCTCCTGGAAGGACGCGGCGATGTCCGCCGTGGGGATCTGCTCGTCCGGCACGCCGGCGGCCTCGAACTGCTCCACGCACCGGGCCACGGCGGTCTTCAGCCCGGAGAAGGACCAGTCGTGCCGGTGCTTTCCGGGTTCCTGCGCGGTGCCCACGAACTTCGGGGCGCTCAGCCCGCGCGGGAACCGGAACGCGGTGGGGTTGCCCTGCCGGGCCAGCCGGTCGATCACGGGCCCGCCGGGGTAGCCGGCCCCGAGCAGCCGGGCGACCTTGTCATAGGCCTCGCCGGCGGCGTCGTCGATGGTCGAGCCGAGCAGTTCCACGTCCGTGGTGAGCCGGTTGACCCGCAGGATCTCGGTGTGCCCGCCGGAGACCAGCAGCGCACCGAGGTGTTCCGGCAGCGGACGGCCCCCGCCCGCACCGGACCCCACGACGACGGCCGGCCCGGTGCCGCGGCCGGCCTCCGGCCCCGCGCCCGTCACCTCGTCCAGCAGCCCGACGCCGACGTGCGCGACCAGGTGGTTGATGCCGTAGAGCGGGGTGCCCGTGGCCAGGGCCAGGGCCTTGGCGCCGGCCACGCCGACCATGAGCGCCCCGGCCAGTCCGGGACCCGAGGTCACGGCGATCGCGTCGAGGTCCTGCAGCGTGACCCCGGCGGTGTCCAGGGCCTGCTGCAGCGTGGGGATGAACTCCTCGAGGTGGGCCCGCGCCGCGATCTCCGGGATGACCCCGCCGAAGCGCACGTGCTCCTCCATCGAGGACGCCACGGCGTTGGCCAGCAGTTCGGTCCCGCGCACGATCCCGAATCCCGTCTCGTCGCAGGAGGACTCGATGCCGAGCACGAGCGGGGCGGTGGGGGTGTCAGTGGCCGCAGGCATGCACACCATTCTAGGAAGCTCCGGCGGGCGGCCCCGGCCACCAGCCGGCGTCCCGGGGCGTCCGGGGTCAGTCCAGGCGTCCCGGCACGCTGCGGGGTCCGTCTGGACCGTGGTCCCCTGCGCACGGCGCGCAGGCCCAGGCGGCGTAGTCGGTCAGGGCGGTGATCTCCCGGCGCCACGCGGCGCCCTCCTCACCCTCGAACAACCACCGGGGCGCGCCGAGGTCCAGGGCGGTCACGGCCATCTGCGCCTGCGGGTCCGTCTCGGCACAGCGGTACAGCTCGTGCACGTGCCGCTCGAACCGCAGGGTCCGCCGGACCAGGGCCTGCTGTCCGGCCCTCGACTCCCGGAGCGCCCGGGCGGCCAGGGCCTCCCCCAGGTCCAGCAGCAGGTCCTCCACGGCGATCAGGAGGGAGCCCTCCCCGCGGTGGCCCACGCGGTACTGGCCGGCGATGTCCTGCCAGGTCTCGACGCTCCCGCCGCGCACGCCGTCCCTGTCCTGGACGTGCTGGGCGATGGGGTCCTGAAGGTCCTGGGCATGCGTGGGATTCATACCCCGGGGCATGCGCAGACGTGATGTCGCGGCGGTCCGTTTCGTCCGCGGCCGGGCGCCTCGTGAGGAAGGCGCCCGGCCGGCGTCGGGATCACCGGTGCGCTCCCCCCGGGGGGCGGCCGGCACCGCGGGGCTACCGCCCGGCCAGGACCTGGGCGAGCTTCTGCGGGCCGGAGGGCGAGATCTCCCAGTGGTCCATGCCCGGCTTGATGGTGAGGGTGGTCCTCATCCCCTGGCCGGTGTAGAACTGGTAGCCGAGCCGGGCCGCCTCCACGGCGTCGTAGGTGCCCGAGGCCCCGCCGGCGGCCGGGGTGTCGTCGGCCCCGACCACCCAGTGCATCTCGAAGTTCTTCTTCAGCGTGGCCGAGATGGGCTGCCGCGGCGCCTTCTGCCCGTAGATGCCGCCACCGGCGACGATGACCGCGGCCCCGCCGGTCCACCCGGCCGAGTGGGTGTTCACCATGTGCCGGGCGACGGTGTCGGCGCCCCCGGAGTACCCGGTCCAGTACACCTGGTTCAGGTCCAGGTTGTACTTGCGGCCCAGGTCCTTGAGCAGGTCGGCGGCCCACTGGCTGGAGCTGGCGTTGCGCCACCAGGTCTTGCTGGCCTGGTCCGGGGTCCTGGGCACCACGAGCATCATGCCGTGCTGTTCGGCCAGCTTGAGGTACTCGGGGATGGAGGACCACTTCTGGTCGTTGTACTCCCAGCCCCCGTCACCGTGCAGGTGGATCATGATCCCGTGCGGCCTGGCTCCGTTGAGGTGGTCGGCGTACAGGTGGTAGGCGGAGGTGACCGTGCCGTTGCTGTAGGGGATGGCCTGGGCGTCCCGGTAGGCGCCGCCGGAGCCGCCGGTGGGGTTCACCCCGGCACTGCTGATGACGGGGGCCGGGACCTGATAGGCGGGCGGGGTCCCGTTGGTCCGGGTCTCCATGGCATACATGAAGCCGGCCGCCTCACCCCGCTTGACCGGCTGGCCCGGGCGGAACGTGCCGTCGGCGTAGCCGCTGACCAGCTTGGTGGCTGCCAGCCAGGTGGTGGCCCGGTAGAACGCGCTGGTGGGCGTCATGTCGGTGAACGGAGAGGTCCGCGGGGCCCGGAAGCCGGCCTCCCCGGACATCCCCTGCAGGAAGAAGGCGAGCTGTCCCCGGGTGATGGGGTCGCCGGGCCCGAAGTAGCCATTGCCATATCCACTGGTGTAGCCCTTGGCCTTCATCCAGGAGATGGCCTCGAACCCGGCTCCGCTGGGATTGACGTCGGTGAAGTCGCGGTCCGTGCCGGGATCGTGCTTCTCCCCGGACAGGCGGTACAGGAACTGGGCGGTCTCCCCGCGGGTGATCTGACGGTTCTTGCCGAAGGTGCCGTCGGCGTAGCCGGTGGTGATGCCCTCGCACCGCATCCAGGTGATGGCGCTGTAGAAACTGGACCCAGGGGCGGAATCGGTGAAGTCCGGGGTGGAGCAGCTCTGGGTGGCAGCGGCGGGGACGATGACGGGTGCCGCGGCGGCCGGGACGGCGGTGGCCGCAGTGGCGCCGGTGAGCGCGAGTGCGGCCAGCGCACCCGTCAGGGTCCGGGACAGGGGCGGGCGGTGCCTGTCTGCTGTCGGGGATGCGGTGCGAGTGGGTCGCGTCATGCTGGTTCCTTCTGTCGTCCGTTTCAGGCGCAGGGGAACAACCCTCCGAGTCCCCCCAGATCCGTATGCACCGCCCGGAGGGGCGGCCGGAGGTTTTGGACGGGAAGGAGAGGCGTCCGGGCCCGGGTGCCGGTGAGGGGGTGCTGGGGGACGCCGGTGTCGAGGACGGCATGCCGGCGGGAGGGTGACCGGTCAGGAGGAGGCGCATGTTCGTCATCGCCCCTGGTCAGCCCTATGGCGGCCCGCGTGCCGGCGCCCGCGACCGAGACCCCGGGGCGGTTCGGACGCGGTCCTGTCGAGGTGCGCCGAGGCGGGTCGAGGCGGGTCGAGGCGGGTCGGCTCATGGGTACCGGCGCCGCAGGCCGTGACCCATCTCACATCCAGGGGGCGAGGACCTCGGTGCTCAGCGGTGATCACCTGACGGGCGGTGTGCGGTGGACGCGAGCGCGTCGAGCTCCTGCTGGTCGGCCCTGCCCGTGAGCGCTCGCTGCTGCCGGTCGCGGTGGTCCCTGACCCGTTCGGCGCGACGGCGGGCCTGCACGGCCAGCATCAGGGCCTGCTCGGCGGCTCGCACCTCATCTGCCTCGGCCTGGGCGGATTCGGACTCGGCGGACTCGGTCCCGGCGAGGTGCTGGGCGGTGGCGGCCCGGGCGATGCCGGCGGCCACCAGCACGTGCACTCCTCCGCGGTCCTCGAACAGGGTGCGCTCGAGGGCCGAACGGTGTAACCCGTCCGGGGCGCCACGGTGCTGTTCGGCCGGGGCAGGTGGCTGGGCGTCGGCCAGCCGGGCCGCGGCCAGGTCCTCCCGGAGCGTGCGGACGTGCGCCAGCGACTTCCGGCGGAACCCGGGCATCAGGCAGCCCGCCCCTCGGCGCCGGCGTCGTCCACGCTCAGCAGGCCGGCGAGGCCGCGCAGTCGGGACCAGGCCTCGGCCGGGGCGGTCGAGTCGTCCGTGGCCTGATGCAGGAAGGCGTCCAGGTGGGGCCGGGCAGTCAGGGCGGCCTCGGCCAACGGACGGGTCCCGGGCACGTAGGCACCGACCTCGATCAGGGCCTGGACCGCACGCAGCTCGGCCATCGCCCGGCGCACCACGGTGGCGGCCGCCTGGTCCGCCGGGCCCGTGAGAGCCGAGGCGCACGGGGCAATCGACGCCAGCACGTCGAGGGGCGGGACGTGACCGGCCTCGGCCAGCCGGCGCTCGAGCACGAGGTGCCCGTCCAGGAGGGGGCGCGCGGCCTCGGCCACGGGGTCCTCGGGGTCGTCGCCGTCCCTGAGGACGGTGTAGATCCCGGTGAGCGAACCGGGGTGGTCGGCGCCGGCACGCTCGAGCAGCTGCGCGAGCAGGGAGACCGTGGACGGGGCATGGCCCCCACGGGCCGGCGGTTCCCCAGCGGAGAGCCCGATCTGGCTCTGGGCCCCGGCCACGCGCGTCAGTGAGTCCAGCATCAGCAGGGCGTGGCGGCCCTGGTCACGGAACTGCTCGGCGATCCGGGTGGCGGTGAACGCGGCCTTGCGGCGCATCATGGCCGGTTCGTCCTCGGTGGCCACCACCACCACGGACCGGGCCAGCCCCTCGGGCCCGAGGTCGTCGAGGAAGTCCCGGACCGTGCCACCGTCCACGCCCACGAGGGCGATGACGGACACCGCGGCGTCCGTGCCGCGGGCGATCATGGCCAGCAACGAGGACGTGTCCGTGCCCGGGCCGGCGAACAGGCCGATGCGGTGGCCACGGCCCAGGGCGGTGAAGGTGTCCACGGCGCGCACGCCGGTGCCGAGCTGCCCGGTGACGGCGGTGCGGTCCAGGGCGTGCGGGGCGGGATGGTGCGCGGGGACCAGACGCGTCCCGGTGATCGGCCCCCTGCCGTCGACCGGACGGCCCAGGGCGTCGATGACGCGGCCGATGAGCCCGTCGCCCACGGGTACCTCTCCCCCGCGGTGCGCGAGGGTCACGGGAGTTCCGGCGGCCGGTGCCCAGCCCTCGGCCAGCGGCACGACGGTGGCCTCGGTGTGGTGCACGGCCACCACCTCGGCCTCGACGCCGGCGAGCCCGGGGTGGGTCCGGGTTCCGTCGCCCCCGGTCCCGCCGACGGTCACCACGTCCCCGACGGCCACGGGCAGCCCGCCGATGACGGCCCGCAGCCCCTGCGTGGCCACCACCGAGCCGCGGCTCACGGGCGCCGCCAGGCTGGCGGCCTCGGCCACCCGCCGGTCGAATCCCCTCGCGGTCATGGTCTTCAGGGCCCTGGTCTCCAGCATCATGATCTGTGCGGAGATGTCCTGCGCGACGAAGTTCACGGGAGCCCACCGCCCGCAGAGTGCCGGACGCGGCCCGGTGCGGACTCGGAGCCGGCCGTGAACCGGCCGTCCCGGTGCAGGGCCGCACCCCCGCCGGGCGGCAGGGCCGGGTCGGAATGCAGCGCGTTGACCGTCACAGGCATGACTCTCCCCTTCCCCGTCGACCGTCTCGTCGGTCGTCCACTGATCCCTATGCGGGCCGCTGCGCGCGAGGGGTTGGTTTTGCGCGGCCGGGCGCGATGCCGACCCCGATTCATGCCATGCCGACCCAGATCAGGGAGTTACGATCACGCTCGACGGTGATCGGCCCGGCGTGTCCCAACGTGCAGCGTGCTCGTAACTCAGATGCCACACTGGGCGCATGACCTCCGTACCCCAGTGGACCTGCCCGGCGGGCACCCTGCGCGGCTGGGTCGACGAGGGCCCGGGCCGTTCCCCGGTGTGGCGGGCCACCGGCATCCGGTACGCCCGCGCGAACCGGTACGAGCCCCCGCGGCCGGAGCCGGCCGCCGTCGGGACCGTGGAGGCGACCGGCTGGTCACCGGCCTGCCCGCAGCGGCCGGTCCGCGCGCTCGAGGGGGTCTCTCCCGGGAGGTTCCTGGGGCCGCTGGAGATCTCCGAGCACTGCCAGTACCTGTCCGTCACCACCCCGGCGGGCGCCGGCCCGGACGAGCGGCTGCCGGTGATGGTGTGGATCCACGGCGGCGGGTACGTGATCGGCGCCGGCGACCAGCCCTACTACGACGCGGGCGCGCTGGTCAGCGAACAGCGGGTGGTCACGGTGAACATCACCTACCGGCTCGGGATGTTCGGCTTCCTCGGCCGCGACGGCGTGCCCGCCAACCTCGGACTGCTGGACATCATCGAGGCGTTGCGCTGGGTGCGCCGCAACATCACCGCGTTCGGCGGGGACCCGGAGAACGTCACCGTCTGGGGCGAGTCCGCCGGGGCCGACGCGGCGGCCCACCTGATGATCGCCGAGGGCACCGAGGGGCTGTTCTCCCGGGTGATCATGCAGTCGGCGCCGATCGGGCTGATGCGCGGACGGGCCGCGATGACCGCCGCCCTGGGCGAGCGCGCCTCCCGACTGCCGGCGGATGCCCCCGTGGAGGACCTCTTGCGGATGGAGGCCGACCTGGCGTGGTTCGCCCTGCGGCTCGGGCTGGGCGGGGCCATGCCGTTCGGTCCCGAGTACGGCGAGCACCCGCTGCCCGGGGCCGACCGGCGCGAGGCGGCCTGGATCGACGCCGCCCGGCGGGTGGACGTCCTGGTGGGGTCCAACCTGCGCGAGGCGGCCCTGTTCGCCCCCGTGGTCGGCCCCGTCGCGAGGCTGCACCGGATCCCGGTCCTGGGCCCGCCCATTCACGAGGGACTGGTGCGGTGGCTGACCGACGTGATCTTCACCCGCGGGGCGGAGCATTTCATCCGCCGCCACGCCGCGGCCCGCGGGCACGGTTACCACTACCTGGTGCACGCCGAGGCCGAGGACAATCCGCTGTCCTCCGCGCACGCGGCCGAGTTGCCCCTGCTGTTCGGCAACCGCAAGGTGTGGGGCACCCGGTTGCTGCACGGCTTCGACCCCGCCGAGACGGAGGCCTGGGGCCGTCGGATGCGTGCCGACTGGGCCGGATTCGCGCGCACGGGACGGATCGAGACCGGCACCGTGGACGGGCTGATGACCGTGCGGGCCGGTGATGACGTGTGAGGCGTCCGGGCGTCAGGCCGCGCGCAGCAGCGTGACGTTGTCCGGGATCTCCACGCCCCCGCCAAGGATGCCGTCGATGATGCCCTCCAGGCGCTCGCGGACCTGCGCGTGCGTGCCGCCCAGGGGGGCACCCGCGAACCGGACCATCGCCTCGTAGGCGTCCCAGGCCGTGGCCAGTGCGGACTCGCGCTCGGCGGTCCTCTCCTCGTGGACGGCGGCGCCGGCGGTGTCGAACGCGGAGTAGGCCTCGAACTCCTCGGCCAGGAACGCGTCGACCACGGCGTTGGCGGCGGTGCGCCACCCGGTCGGCTTGCGGCCGTTCTTCAGGACCGGGGCCAGGTCCTTCACCGCGTTGCGGAACGCGCGGACGGAGGGGCGGTCGGGACGGGCCCGGTCGGACAGGGTCTCCAACGCCAGTGTGTACGCGATCACCGGATCCCTGGAGACCACCTCGAACAGCTGGGCCCGCGAGTAGTCGTCCCACAGGGTCATCAGGTCCTGGTCGGCGGCCTCGAACAGCCCGCGCCAGCCGTGGATCCGGGTCAGGCAGGCCAGCATCGCCTGGGCGGCCCGGTGGGCGGCCTTAGGGTCGGCCTCGAGGACCGGAAGGGCCCGACGCCGGACGCGCCAGTCCGGGCGGACCAGGTCCGGCAGCGAGAAGGCGAACCTCAGGGCGGCGGCCCCGGCCTGGGTGCGGGCGATTCCCCGGTGGTGCGAGGCCTTGGAGCGCAGCCACTCGGTGGCCTCCTCCAGCATGATCCGCTGGGCGATCTCCGGACCGTCCTCGAGGGCGCCGGGGGCCGCGGTGGTCTGGAAGGCCCTCGCGGCGGCGGTGGACGCACCCTCCTCGGGACCGGTGGGGGCCACGAGTTCCTGACGGGCGGCGGTCCGGTTGTGGATGTTGCGCAGGATCGACTTGCGGGCGGAGCGCAGGGTCTGCCGCGCCCAGCCGGTGACCGAGGCGGCCCGGGCGCGCTCGAGGTCGAAGAAGGCGTCCGGGCCCTCCTCGGTGACGCGGCGGAACAGGAACTCGTCGAACTCGGACTCGACGTCCTGGCTCAGCTGGGGCCCGGAGGCCAGGCCGTGGTGCCACGTCTGGTACTCGCGGGACACCTCTCGGCAGATCCCGGAACGGGTCAGGATGGTGGCCACGTCCCGGCGCACCTGGGTCTCCGGGAGATCACCCGCCGCCCAGCGGTCCAGGAGGTCCCGGCAGGCGGTATCGGTGGAAAGGTTCTCTGCTCGCATACCCGGTATGTGTGCGGCATATCCCCGGTGTGACCTGCACCATCATGTGGCGTTGGTCACAGCGGCGTGTTCCCCCGGCGTGTCCTCGCGACACGCCGAGGCCGTTGCCCGACGAGCGGGCATCGACCGTTCCGGGGAACGCGCAACGTCCCCTGGAACGCGGCACGCTCCACCACCCTGGAGGGGGTCGGCCGGTTTAGGCGTTGAGGATCCCCAGCTGGTCGGCGAGGACCCGCTTGGCCAGGGTGCGGACCTTGCGGATCTGGGCGGCGGCCGTCTCCTGCGTCAGGCCCAACTGCTCAGCCACCTCACCGGTGGTCAGGACCCGCTGGGAGCCCTCCGAGGCGTAGACGCCGGAGAGCCATGACTGGGCGACGTCCGACGTGACCCCTCCGATCCGGCGGGCCCGTTCGATCACCGCACGGACCAGCGCCGGTCCCTCGGTGGGGTGCAGCAGGGACTCCTCCGGGCCGACGACGGCCAGCTCGAGGGCGTGGATGTCCACGGCAGGGCCGGCCACGCGCAAGTCGGCGGTGGTGGCGAGCATCCCCTGCTTGGCGGCGTCCTTCCGGGCGGCCATCATGCGCTTGTTGTGCTCATGCGTGAGCTCCCAGTCGGTGGGCTCTGCACCGGTGGCGGCACGCATCTCGTCCCGCAGCTGGTTGAGCTTGCGCACCCGGCGGTTCAGGGAGACCATGCCGGAGGCCGGGGACAGGTTGCGGTCCGCCCAGGCGCGGACCGCGGCCCGGGAACGCACGTGCAGCATCCCGCTGAAGTTCTCGATGGCCCCCAGGGCCGAGGGGTCCTCGAGCAGCTCATCCACCCAGGTCAGGGCCTCGATCGCCACGAGCTGTTCGACGTCGTCCCGGTGCAGGGCGGCGCTCAGGCCCATGGTGCGGCACAACCGGTGGGCCAGGAGGCGGAAGATCTTGCGCTGGTCCCCGATGAACCCGTCCCGCAACCGCAGCCGCTCATCACCGGAGGCCTCGGCCATCTCGCGCAACTGGTCCAGGACCGGACGCTGCTCGGCGACGACGGCGACCGCGCGTCGGGCCCCCCGGGGCGCCAGGACGGACCGGCCGATCGGGGCCGACTCGCCCATCGAGGGGGTCTCGGGCCCGACGGTCCGGCGTCCCACGGGGCGGCGGGACCCGGCGACCCCCTCCGGGGTGAAGACGGGGGTCACCGGGCACCCCGGTTGGTCTCCGGGTCCAGCGCGACGGAACGGGCCATCGGGTCCGAACCCACCTGCAGGGCCGCCTCGGCCCGCGCGGTGGAGAGCCTGTCCTTCGGGTGCTCGAGACGGTAGGCCGCCACGATCTCTCCCACGCTGGCACCGGGCATCTGCCGGGCGAGGCGACGGACCTTGGGACCGATCCGCGGGTCCCCGATGGCCCGGCGGACCTGGTCCTCAGCGTCCCGGCGCAGATTGCGGCGCAGGAACATGAGGGGATCCACCGTGGTGAACCGGTCGTGGCGCAGGCACTGCTCCAGGAGCCGGGGCACGCTCGGGGTATCGGCCACCCCGGCCGTGGGCTCACCCACCATCAAGACGTTCACGATCTGCTCGATTCCCGTGTCGTGCAATACAGGCTGGAACCGCCCGGTCAATTCACTGATCTCATGGCTCACTGCTGAGTGGGCCTTGTGAACGGTGGAGGTGACGAACGGCTCGAGACTGAACAATAGTTGCCACTGGGACTGGCGACCGGCACGGACGAGCTCATCAAGGTCTTCGACGGCACAGCGGCGGATCCCGGGGGCGTAATGGTTATCACTGCCGACTATACCGTCGCACAGCCCGGGATGGGATGCTGATCTGGAACTATTCGGCTGGAATTCACCCGTGTCACCCCACCCCATGGAGTGTGCCGTCCAGCGATACGACGGTGACGGCCCGGCGGGGTCCACCAGGTGCAGCAGGGCGTCGTTGCCACCCCAGTCCAGGCGCACCGGCATCAGCAGTGCCGCACCGGTCTCATGGTCCAGACCCTTGCGCCCGATCTCCATGGCGGGGAGGCGCCAGTCCCACATCGGCAACAGCAGGACCTCCCGCTCCCCGGCCGGCCGTCCGGCGTCCCGGAGGGTCTCGGCGGCCCGGCCCCAGAGGATGGACTCCAGCCGCCGGCAGAACGTCTCCAGCACCGGGTGCCGCCGTGGTTGTCCGTCCTCCGCCATGCCCGTCCTATGCATCATCACTCCTTGTCGGCCGCCGGTTTCGTCAGCACCACTCGAACCCGGGCCGCGACCGTACGCGTTCCGTGACCGAGGGTGACGATCCCTACTCGAGCGCTACGCGGAACGCGACTGAACCCCCTCTGAGCGAGCATGCCCTCGGTAGACTTGACTACGCGGCGATCCCCTGCCGCACCCCGCGGCGACCCCCCAGCCGCAGTGCCCGTCAGACCAGAGGACGTTGTCGTGACCATAAGAGAGGCTGTCTCGAGGTGGACCATCAGCCGGTGTGAACCGCTGGTCCCCGACGAGTACCGCGCATCGGCGAGTGATGAACTGCGGCGGATCTCCTCCACCGACCCGCAGTGGTTCCGCCTGTGGGCCTCCGGCGTGCTGACGGACCTGGTCGAGACCCTGGACCCCGAGGACCCCTGGCGCAACACCGGCGACCAGGAGGGTGCCGTGGTCCTCCCGGACGGCTCCCCGTTCGGTGACTGGCGCAATGCCACCGACCTGCTCCCGGTGCCCTCCGAGGCGGACCCGAGCCTCGACGTCGGGCTCGCCGCCCTGGCCCGGCCGCTGTCTCCGGCCTCGACGCGCGTCTGGCTGGCCGCGCAGTCCGGCCGGGACGCGGTCCTGCACGAGCTGGACGGCATCGACGTCGGCGGGGCCTACTCCGTGGCGGTGCCGGCCATCGAGTGGGCCATGTTCCGCCGCCGGCTGTTCATGGGCCAGGAGGACGCGTACATCCCCCAGGTCTGCACCGCCTGGACGGGGCGGGCCGAGCACATCGCCCGCTCCGAGCCCTGGGACGAGTCCGGTGCCGCCCGGCTGCGTGCCGGCTCGCGCGTGGAACCGGGCAGCTGGCGCCTGCTCGCCTGAACCACCGGCCACCCGGCCACCGACCTCCGACCTCCGACCACCCGGCGAGAGTTACGATCACGCTGCACGTCGGGACACGCCGGTGGAATCGACGTCTAGCGTGATCGTAACTCCGCCGACTCCGCTGATTCCGCTGGCTCTGCTGACTCCTCTGCTTCCGGCGCCTCCGCTGACGGCGCCGAGGGACCGTCCACCGGGATCGACGCCGTGAAGGTCGAGCCGACCCCGGGCTCGGAGACCACCCTGATCTCGCCCCCGTGGGCGCGGACGAAGGCCCGCGTGATGGCCAGGCCCAGGCCGGTCCCGGGAATGGCTGCCCGCCGGACGTGCTCGGTGCGGTAGAAGTTGGTGAACAACCCCTCCTGGTCCTCGGGGCTGATCCCGATGCCAGTGTCCGCGACCGCCACCTCGGCGCAGTCCCCCGATCGGCGGACCGTCACGGTGACCGTGCCGCCGGACTCGGTGTACTTGACGGCGTTGGAGATCAGGTTGTCCGCGACCTGGCTCATCTTGATCTTGTCCGCCTGCACGGGCAGTCCCTCCGGCAGGTCCGTGACCAGGGTGATCCCCTCGTTGTCCGCTCGCACCTGCGCCGATTCCACGCTGTGCTGCACGAGCCGGGCCAGGTCCGTGGGCTCCAGCGCCGCCACGGCGTTGCCGGAGGCCGAGTCCAGCAGCGAGTTGACCAGGGCGAGCAGCCGTTCCGAGTTGCGCTGGCAGGTCCGCAGGTAGCGCGCGACCACCTCGTCCTGTTCGTCCTCGATCGCCAGGTCCAGGTACCCGATGATCGAGGTCAGCGGGGTGCGGAACTCGTGGGAGACGTCCGCCACGAACTTCTCCCGGGCCCGGATCGCGTCGATCAGGTCGGTGACGTTCTGGAAGACCACCACGGTGCCGTCGAACTCACCGTCGTCGTCCCTCATGGCCTGGGCGGAGACGGACATGAACTGCTGGCTGCCATCCACCCCGAGCGCGTAGAGCCGGTCGGAGAAGCTCTCCCCGCGGACGGCCCGGTACAGCGCGCGTTCCTCCGCGGGGACCGGGGTGACGCCGTCCGGTTCGAAGATCAGCAGCTCGCTCTCCGTGGCGTCGTGCCGTCCCTCCGGCTGGCCGATGAGGTGCTGGCGCTGTTGCGCCGCGTTCCAGATCAGGCCGTTGCCCTCCCGGTCGGTCACCACGATGCCCACGTCCGTGGTGTCCAGGATGGCCTCCAGCCGGCGGTTCTGCTGGTGGGTCGTGGCCAGCACGTCCTTGAGCTCATCACGTTGCCGGTCCATGCTGCGCGCCAGCACGCTCGCGGCGACCGCCAGGGACAGCATGAAGAACGGCACGAGCGCCGGCCGGAACAGGTCTTCCCGGGCCACGGTGCCCAGGTTGATCAGGTAGGGCCACCAGATCGCCGAGGCGCTGCCGATGAACCCCAGCAACAGGCCCCAGAAGGGGTAGATGCCGGACCAGGCCAGCCAGAAGACGGGGAACGCGGGCAGCATGGTCATCCCGTCCAGCGCGAACCGGGCGGACTCCCAGATCAGGGCGATCGGGATGAAGTCCAGCAACGGGATGGACCAGTACGTCAGGGACGGCAACCGGTCCCAGGGGATGACCACCGCCGCGAGCGTCAACACCATGACCCCGGTCACCCCGAGGAAGAACCCGGGAGTCGCGGCCGGCATGGTCCCCGGCCCGTGGCCTGCCGGCTGGGGCACCACCAGGACAAACACGAACACGATGGCCACGGAGATGGTCAGGGGCAGCTGGGACAGGACCACGCGCCAGCGCAGGGGAAACTGGGCGAAGTACCGGCCTGCGTCCGAGGCCTCATCCCTGACCGGCCCGTGTGCC